>JAQUWR010000013.1:1512-20208 GCA_028692745.1 Minisyncoccota bacterium | reverse complement strand
CAGTGCCACTTACGCTAGAAGCATTTCCAGATAAGCACAAGTTAGATGTAGGTTTACTAGTAAATGTTTGATTGTTTGAAGCTCCACAAGAACCATTAATGATTGGTTCTGTTTTGTTAGCTGAACATTTACTAAGAGTTACACTTCCGAATTTACAAGACCATAAATATTGATTTGCTGTAGAAGTAACAACACTAGGAGTTCCTACAGAACAAAGTCCCGAAGTAGGCGTAACAGAAAAAGACTTATTAAAAGAAGACCCACAATATTTATTACTTGTGTTTGTTCCACTATAATTGGGCACAGAATAATTATTTGACTGATTACTTGATCCTGTATTTGATTTAGTAGCAGAACACCACGATGATGAAAAAAAACTAGCAATGTTTTTATCTACACATTTCCATTTCCAGCCAGTTATAGTTGAACCAGAACGAGTTGACATAAAACTATAAACATTACCGCTAGAACATAAATCTGAAGAATAACTATATAAATTGCTAAATATTTTCCCATCAGCTGAACCACAATCATTTTTAGCAAAAGCTAAATTAGTTGATAGAATAAAGATGAATAATATTAATAAGATTTTCTTTTTCATAGCTATTGACAAAATTAATTATTATTTTATTATTAACACCACCCAATAATAACTAATATTAGTATTTTTGTCAATAGCCATGTTTACAAATCTAAAAATAGTTAAAAATATTAACTATTATGATCTTTTTGTTTAATTTAATTATTAATAATAAAAAAACACGAAAATTAATCGTATTTTTTAGTATAATTTAAAAAATATTATTTTGGTGGTTGTAATTCTTCAATTTCCACTAAAACATCATGATATTCATCAAGATTTTCTAATACTAATCCAGCCCCTCTTGCTACAGCAGTCATTGGATCTTCCATAATACAACAGGGCATTTTTGTTTCCTTTGTAATATAGCTATCAAATCCTCTCAACAAAGCCCCTCCCCCAGCAAGACATATTCCTTTTTTCATAATGTCTGATAATAGTTCTGGCGGAGTAATTTCTATTGTATTTTTAATTTCAGCAATTATTTGATTAATAGATCTTTCCATTGCTTTTTTAATGTCCATTTGACTAATAACCACTTCTTCTGGTAATCCTGTTACTAAATTTCTCCCCCTTATTGGTATTTGTTTAATTTCATTTTTGTTCGGTTCTTTATCAAAATATACAACCCCAATACCAATCTTTACCCTTTCTGCTGTTCTTTCTCCTATTAATAATTTATATTTTTCTTGAGAATAATTAATAATATCTTGATTTAATTTATTGCCAGCAATTCTTAAACTTTTTGCAACAACAATTCCACCCAATGAAATAACAGCTACTTCGGTCGTTCCTCCACCAACATCAACCATAAAATTACCTGCTGGTTCATGAATTGGCATTCTTGCTCCAATTGCTGCTGCCATTGGTTCATCGATCAAAAATACTTCTCTTGCTCCAGCTGATTTGGTTGCATCAATTACTGCCTTTTTTTCTACTTCAGTTACTCCAGAAGGAATACCAACAATTACTCTTGGTTTTAATAAATACATTTTTTCTGACTGAGCTCTTTGAATTAAATATCTTAACATTTGTTCTGTTACTTCAAAATCAGAAATCACACCAGAGACTAAAGGTTTAATAGCAACTATATGTCCAGGAGTTCTACCAACCATTTTTTCAGCTTCTCTACCAATAGCTAAAACCTGATTAGTTTTTTTATTAACCGCAACCACTGATGGTTCAGATAAAATAATTCCCCTACCCTTAACATAAACAAGGCAGTTAGCTGTACCTAAGTCAATTGCAATATCTTGAGATAGTCCTGAAACAAATTTATTGAAGTAATCTTTCAACATTTTTTATTAATTCTTTAATATTTATTAATTGGGTTTGGTCTTCTCCTCTTTTCTTGATTTCTACCATATCTTCTCCTGTTTTTTTGCTTACTACAATTCTCAAAGGAGTTCCAATCAAATCACAATCATTAAACTTTTCTCCTGCTGTTTTCTCTGTCCTGTCATCGTATAATACTTCATAATTTTGATTTTGTAAAATTTCATAAATTTCCTCTGCTTTTTTAGAATTTTCTAAATCAATTAAGTGAATTGAAAAAGGAGCAACATTATTTGGCCAAATTATCCCTTTTTCATCATTGTATGTTTCCACTATTGAGCCCATTAATCTTGTAATTCCTAAACCATAACAACCCATTAATGTGTTTTTCATTTGGAATGGTTCTGAGTATTTTGTTTTTAACTTAAAAATATTTCCTACTTCAATTGCTTTTTCTTCTTTGAATTTATCATTATTACAGTTAGGGCAAACATCTTTTTTAATTTCTTTGTTTATGGCTAGTCCACAATTTTCACAGATATATATTATATCTTCTCCAGCAGATGTAATTGCTTGAAATTCATGAGAATATTCTGAAAAAGTTCCACCAGAAGCTAAGGTTAAATATGTTTTTAATTTACATCTTTCATAAACTTTAAAATATGCTTCCTTTACTTTTTCATAATAATCATCTAAATCTTTTTCAGTTTCATGAAAAGAATACAAATCTTTCATCAAAAATTCCCTACCCCTCAATAGTCCTGATTTTGCCCTTGGTTCATTTCTAAATTTAGCTTGAATTTGATAAACATATTTTGGTAAATCCTTAGAAGATAGAATATGTTTTTTCATTAAAGGAGTTATTATTTCTTCATGGGTCCAACCTAACCCCATTTCTTCATCTTTAATCTTAAACATTTCTTTAACTCCCCATCTTCCAGTTATTTCCCAGTTTTCTTTTGGGTGCAAGCTAGGCATTAATATTTCTTGTGCTCCAATACTATCCATTTCTTGTCTCACGATTTTCTCAATATTTTTAACAACCTTTAAGCCTAAAGGAAGAAAAGTATAAACACCAGAAGATAATTTATCAATAAAACCAGCCCTAATTAATAATTGAGCATTTAAACTTTTTTCATCTTTTGGATTTTCTTTTATTGTCTTTGTAAAAAGATTTGATTGTTTCATATTTATTTAAAAATAATATCTTTAAATTGAATAAAATCTTTAAAAATAATAACTATAGCTAAACCAATAAGAAAATACATACCAAATGTTTCAATTGCTATTTCTAATTTCTTAGAAAAAACTTTCCTATTAATTGTTGCTAAAATGATAAATAAGAACTTTGCTCCATCTAAAGCTGGTAAGGGTAAAAGATTAGATAAAGCTAAAGCTAAAGATAATATAGCAATTAAATTAACAACTTGAAATAATCCATCTTGAGCCATAACTTTAGTTACAGCATAAATACCAACTGGACCAGTCATTGAATAACTTAATGGTTCTGCTGTTTTATTTTTAAAAGAATAAGAAATTAAATTACCAAGAACATTAAAAGAATAATCTAAAATGTTTATTGAGTGAGCTATGCCACAAAATAATTTATCATCACTGTAATCAATAAGACTTACTTGACCAAAAGCTACTCCTAAGATTTTTTCTCCATCACCTGACAATGAAACATTAACGTCTTTTGTTTGTTTTGTTTTAATATCCATTACTCCCAAAACAATATCTTGACCAACATTCTCATTAATTTTTTTATCAAACTCCTCTACATTTAATATTTTTTCTCCGTTTAAAGAAACTATAGCGTCTTTAATGTTTATTCCTGATTCTTGGGCTGGGGTATCATCATATACTTTGGTTATATATGTATAATTTTCTTGCTTTCCAAAAGGAAAAGAATAATCACTCAAAATCATATTTTGTGACATGTGAAAAGAGGAATAAATTATTAAAATATAAAATAAAACAAAAGCAAAAATTAAATTCATAAATACCCCTCCCAAACAAATTAATGACTTTGCTATTGGTCCCTTAGATTCATAACTTTGAGGATCTTTATCTTTTTCATCATCAAACCCATCCATACCATATATTTTATTTAATCCTCCAAAAGGAATTACTCCGATAAAATATTCTGTCCCATTCTTTACTTTTTTCCATATTTTAGGGGGAAAACCAATTCCAAACTCTTCAACTTTAACACCTGCTTTTTTAGCAAAAAAGAAGTGCCCAAACTCATGCACAATTACTACACTACTTAAAACTATTGCAAATATTATTAAATCAAAAATTAACATATAATTATACTTCTAATTCTTTTTTCTTTTTTTCTACAAATTCATCAATCTTTTTATTATACTTATCAACCATTTCTTGTAATTTATCTTTTGCTTTAAACTTATCGTCTTCTCTAATTAAACCTTCTCTTGTTTTGTCTTGTATTTCTGACCAAGCCGTATCTCTAAACTTTCTAATAGTTTGTTTGGCTCCTTCTTCGGTTTGAGAAATTGTTTTAGCTAATTCTTTTCTTAGCTCCTCTGACATAGAAGGAAGATTAATAATAATATTTGGACCTTCAACAATTGGAGATAATCCTGATGCTTCTCTCAATAATGCTTTCTCAATTGCTTCAATGTATGATCTATCCCATGGTTGAATCATTATTTGTCTAGGAGAAGGAATAGAAATTGCTCCTAATTGTTTAATTGGTAACATGTCTCCAAAACAATCAGCTTTAATGTCTTCAATTAATGTTGGTGAAGCTCTTCCAGTTCTAACTGATGATAATTTTTTTTGAACAAAATCAATTGCTTTTTCTAATTCTGGCTCTATTTTTTTAATTATTTCTTCGTGCATATATTTATATTTTTAATAATAAATTTTCTAAAATTAACCTTTTGTTAGCATTAGTGGAATTAATTAAATATCTTGTTTTGCTAATATTTTTAATTAATTCTTTGCTTTTCATTAAATTCTCTCCCCCATTTATTGTTACGATCATCTCTCTTCTAAAATACCTTTGCCAGATATCCATTATTTCATCTATATTTTCTAATTCAGACATTTTCTTGGCATAATTAAATCTTTGAAAATAATTCATACTGGGCATTATAGAAATATCTTTAATTGCTTGATTAAAAATCTCTACTTTTTCAGGGTTATTAAAATAATCTATTGCTTTTCCAATCTGCCCTGAAGATATTAATGAAATTTCTTTTGCTTTTTCTTTATCTGCTCCTAACTTGATTAAATGTTTTTCTATTTCTTCTTTAGAAACTAAAGAAAATTTTAATTCTTGAACTCTTGAAAAAATAGTTTTTAAAAGCATTGAAGGGTAAGGAGTAATAAGAATTAAGATAGAGCTACCTTTTGGCTCTTCTAGTGTTTTTAAAAAAGCATTTTGAGCTTCTTTTTTCATTAAATGAACATTGTCTATTATAACTACCTTAAATTCATGATTATATGGTTTTAAAAATAGCTTTTCTTGTAATTTTCTTATTTCTTCTATTGTAATAATATTTTCTTTTGAGGAAAGAATAAAAAAATCTGTATCATTATCTTTTCCTAAAATCTTTTTGCTAAAATCAATGGCTATTTCTTTTTTCCCTATTTTTTCTGGTCCGGAAAAAAGAAGAGCATGTGGAATATTTCCATTTTCAATAAGCTTTAATAAAATTTCTCTTTGTTTTTGATGACCAATAATATTCATTATTTTATTCTTTTAATGTCTGCCCCTAATTTAATTAATCTTTCTTCTATTTTCTCGTACCCTCTATCTATTTGATAAACATTTTTAATAGTTGTTTTTCCTTCTGCAATAAGTGCTGCAATAATCAATGCTGCTCCACCCCTTAAATCAAAAGATCCTAAATCTGCTCCATAAAGTTTTGTAATTCCATTAATTGTTGCTCTGTGAGGGTCTGAGAAAAAAACATCTGCCCCCATTTTAGTTAACCCATCTAAATATTTTAATCTTCCCTCATACAAAGGATCATGAATTAAGGTCACTCCCCTGGTTTGTGTTGCCAAAACCCCTAAAACAGACAACAAATCAGACGGAAAACCAGGAAATGGCAAGCTTTGAATTTTTTTAATCTTCATATTTTTAGATGGATATACCTGAACATCAACTCTACTTCCTCTGTTGTTTTTAATTTCAAATTTTGCCCCACAATCTTCTAATTTTTTTAAGGGAAACTCTAAAAAAGGATATTCTACATTTTTTACTAAAATATTTCCCTTTGCAGATAATGCTAAAATTATAAAGGTTCCGGCTTCAATAGGATCATACATTAAAAAATGTTTAAAGCCTTTTAAGTTTTTTGTACCTTTAATTTTTAATGTATGTTGTCCTGCGCCTGAAATCTTAACGCCCATTTTCTTTAATACTTTGGCTAGCTCTTGATTAGGATAATCACCATCAGCAACTTTAATTGTTATTTCTTCATTAATCCTACTAGCATAAAGCATGATATTAGAAGTGGTGGTTACACTTAATTCATCTAATATAACAACATTATCTTTTATTTTTTCTGAAGCAATTAACTTAAACTTTTTATTCTTTTCTTCAATTTTAACTCCTAGTTGAGCAAAAGCATCTAAGTGGGTATTAATCGGTCTTACCCCAATAATGCATCCTCCTGGTTGAGGTAAAATTGCTTTTCCAAATCTAGCCAATAATACCCCTAACAACAAAACAGCTCCTCTAAATTTTAAAACAATATCATAATTAATTTTTGAAGAATCTAAATTTTTAGCATTAATTTTAATCTTTCTTTTTCCAATCCATTCAACCTTAACTTTCATGCTTTCAAATATTTCTAATAAACGAAAAACATCCTCTATTAAAGGAACATTATCAATAATACAATCTTTGTCTGTTAATAAAGCAGAAACAAGAACTGGAAAAGCAGCATTTTTTGCTCCAAAAACAGAAATTTCTCCTTCAATTTTCTTTTTACCAAAAATTACTAATTTTTCTTCTTCCATAATTATTTTTTAGACATAACGCTTTTCTTGTAAATATCAAGATTATCTAAAACAACTCCAGTTCCCTTAGCAACACAACTCAAAGAATCGTCAGCTATAAAACAAGGAACCCCTGTTGAAATTGAAACCAATGAAGCAATATTTCTTAAACAAGCCCCCCCTCCTGCAATAACCATACCCTTATCCATAATATCAGCTGATAGTTCTGGTGGGGTTTCTCTTAAAACATTTTTAACACATTGTATAATTTCTTTTAGTGGTTCTGTAATTGCTACACAAATTTCATTAGAGTTAATTTTAATTGTCTTTGGCAGGCCTAATATTAAATCTCTTCCCCTTATTTCTAATACTTTTGGATCTTTTTCATTAATTGCTGTTCCAATTTTCATTTTAATTTCTTCCGAAGTTTGTTCTCCAACTGCTAAATTATGCTTTTCTTTAATATAATCAGCAATAGCCTGATCAAGCTTATCCCCAGCAACTCTTAAAGATTGAAAAGTCACTATTCCTCCCAAAGAAATAACTGCTACTTCAATTGTTCCTCCGCCAATATCAATAATTAAATGCCCTGAAGAAGAATTAATTGGAATACCGGCTCCAATAGCTGATAAAATTGGTTCTTTAGCTAAAAATACTTCTTTAGCTCCAGCAAGCATTCCAGATTCAACAACAGCTCTTTTTTCAGTTGAGGTTATTCCCGCTGGAACACCAATTAAAAGCTCTGGCTTAAAAAACCTATTAACTCCAGTATTAACTTTATCAATAAAATATTTAAGCATTGCTTGGGTTGTTCTGTAATCAGCAATAACACCATCTCTCAAGGGCCTATATACCTTAATCGTATCTGGTGTTCTACCGATCATTTCTTTGGCTTCTCTTCCAACAGCTAAAACTTTATTTTCTGTTAAAGAAACTGCTACCACTGATGGTTCATTTAAAACCACGCCTTTGTGCGGTATAAAAACAAGCGAATTTTTAGTTCCTAAATCAATTCCAATTTTCATATATGTCATTCTAACCAATAAAACTTAAATTGGCAAGTGTTAAAAAAATGGCCTAAAATTTAATTTAGACCACTATATCTTCTGCTATGAAAGGAATAATGTCTGGAAAAACTTTTAAAAAATAATTAAAGTCTTCGTGGAAAAATTTATCGGTTACAATAATGCCGATCACTTTCATTTCCCTAAAAGCACTTCTCTCAAAAAGAACTTTGAGTATTTCTTTTTTTTCTTCTAAGGTAACAGAGGTTTCTTCTTTTAAAATTCTTAAAGAATTAACTCCTTTTCTTTTTATTATTTCAGAAATTATTTCTGCCTCAGAAGCATATTCCTGTGCTTTGACCATATTTTCAAAATTAAAATTAGTTTCAATAACTTTCTCGGCATCATATTTAATAAAAAAATTATGACCCCCCATAACCAAAAACTTAGTTTCTGGATATTTTTTTGCTAATCTTATAAGAGCTTTAAGTTGAAGCTCTGTTTCTTTGGTTGGCGTATACATAATGCTTGGGGGTAATCCCTCAAAAACATTAAATGTAAATCGACCGCCCAATAATACGATCAAATCCATTTAAAAGATCTCCTGCCACCATTTTGGCTCTTATTTATTATAATATTTATAACAATTTGTCAATAACTTGCTTTTTAATCAAATTTGTATAACAATAAAAAAATGAATAAATTTTTAGTTAAAAAAATAGCTTTTTTCATTTTATTGATAGCTTTTTTTATAATTGCTACAGGATTATTGATCGATGCTCAAGGGTTTAGATTTGACTTTAAAACTAAACAATTTGTTAAGGTTGGCGGTATTAATGTTAAATCAGTTATTTCAGATGTTAATGTTTATATTAACAATGAACATAAGGGAAAAACTAATACTTTTTCAAAAGAAATATTGATTCAAAAATTAATTCCTGGAGAATATAATATAAAAATAGAAAAAGAAAACTATTACTCTTGGGAAAAAACACTAAAAGTAGAAGCTCAAAAAGTAACTAAAGCAGAGAACGTATATTTGTTTCAAAAAAACATTACTTTTGAAATAAAAAAAGAAAACATTAATAATTTATTTTTATCAGAAAATAAACAAAATATTATCTACTTAACCAATAATCAAGAAATAATATTTAATAATAATATTGTTCTTAACTCAAACAATTCTAAAAAATACTTTAAAAGTATTGAAAATATTGAATTCTTCCCTGAGAATAAACTAATTTTAATTAAAGGAAAAAATAATCTTAATAAAGATAATTACTATTATCTTGATTTAACAAAAGCAAATGTTTTAAATAAACTAGTTTTTCTCGAAACAGCAACTAATTTTTATCTAACTAAAGAAAGCATTATATATCAAAAAAACCAAGATATTATTATTTATTCTCTAAACACTAAAACAACAACTATTCTAAGAAAAGAAGTAAACTTATTTGCGTTCAAAGATGATACTCTTTATTCTGTAGAAAATAATATTCTTATTAAAATCAATAACAATGAAGAAGCAATCTTATCAGAAAAAGAAATATCAATTAAAAACTATAAACTATACATAATCTCAGGAAAAATATTTGCTTATGATAATTCTTCTTTATACCTTTTCAATGACTATAAAAAAGAATTTGAATTCTTTTTAAAAACACCTCAATTATCTTATGATGTTTTGCCTGATAAAATAATATTTAATACTGGATCAGAATTGTGGCTTCTTCTTTTAAGAGATTTTGATAGTCCATTTTTTAAAAAAGCAGGGTCTTTAATCTTTTTATCTAGGGTTTCTTCAAAAATAGAAAATATAACATGGTTTAATAACGATTACTTCTTTTACACTAACAATAACAATATTTTTGTAAGTGAGATAGACAACAGAAACAACATAAACGCCATTCAACTATCTAATCTACCAGTAATTAAATTATGGTTTAATGAAAAAATACTTTATCTTTTAAGTGATGATAAAGTATATTCCTCAAGTAAATTCAATAATCTTTAATTCTGAGACAAATTAAATTTTAAACCCGTAATTCTCTGATTATATTCAATTTGAGTGATTTCTTTGTTTTTATATAGATTATTTAATCCAGAATAATAATTTTGTTGGATTTCTGAAAATGAAATTGATTGATTGTATATACGAACACTGTCAACTAAACCATTCATATACTGGCTCAATCCTTGTCTTGTTCCTATGAGTAACGGCCTACTATTTTTAAAAGTTCCCACATTAACATTATTCGAATCTTTAATAACACCATTTTCATATAAAGCATTATCGGTAGAGTTGTATGTTCCAACAAAATAAGTCCACTTGTTCCACCCCGTAAAAAGCGTATATAATAATGTTGAACTACTGCCTCTTACTCTAAAATAAATATAATTGGTTGAGGGTGCATATTCTAACTCATATCCTACTTGTGGTGTCCCAGCATCAACATCTCCATTATTAATTAACCTTTGATAATTACTATTATTAGTCAATCTAAACCACCCTTCAATGGTAACACTTTCTAGTTGATTAAAATCGCTAAGAGTACCACAATTCACATAATCATTTACCCCATCAAAAGATAAACAAGAACCAGAAACACATTCTGATTCTGTCATCCATCCAGAATTTAATTCTGTAAATATAAAATTATTTAATCCGCCATCATTGTTTTTCCAAGAGTCTTTGGTAATAATATCTGTTCCTGTCTCGTTAAAATTCCACTCAGAAATTAAATTCATCACCAAGGAATTTCTAAGAGAATTAGAAAATGCTTGCCCTTTAGCAATATTAGCTGAATTAGTAATTGAACTCATTCCAATAATAATAAAACTAGAAAGAATTCCAATGACAACTATTACTACTAATATTTCGATTAAAGTAAAAGACTTATTCATAAAAATATTATACTAAAAAAATACATTCAACGCAACAAAAAAACACCCAGAAGGGTGTCTTTTTTGATTAACGTTTTGACCATTGTGGAGCTCTTCTTGCTCTCTTTAATCCAAACTTCTTTCTTTCCTTCATCCTTGAATCTCTAGTTAGTAATCCTGCTTTTCTTAATCTCTTCTTGTATTCTTCGTTAAAAACAACTAAAGCTCTTGATATTCCATGTCTAATTGCTTCTGCTTGAGAATTAATTCCTCCTCCTCTAACAATTACTTTAATTTCAAATTTATCTAAAGACTTCATCTTGTCTAAAGGAGACATAACAGTCTTTTGTAATGTTTCTGTAGTAAAGTATTGTTCTAATTTCTTTTCATTAACAGATACTGATCCATTCTTTTTGTTATACAATCTAACTCTAGCTACAGAGGTTTTTCTTCTTCCTACTCCTTGATAATATTCAGAACCGCTTTTTTCTACTGTTTTCTCTTTAACAACTTCAACTTCTTCGGGAGTTTCAACTTCTTCTACTTTTTTCTTAACTACTCTTTTTTTAGCAGGAGCTTTTTTAATTGTTTCTTCTTTTTCTTTTACCATACTACTCAAACTTTATTCTTTTTATTCTTCTTGCTCTTAATCTGTTCTTTGGAAGCATTCCTGAAACAGCTTTTACTAAAATATCTCCTGGCTTTTTATCAAAAATCACTTTCATCGGAGTATATTTATCTCCACCTAAATATCCTGAGTGACTGAAATATATCTTATCCTCCATTTTCTTACCAGTAACTTTTAATTTTTCAATGTTTTGAATTATTACAAAATCCTGAAAGTCCTTATTTGGCATATAGTCAACCCTTCTCTTTCCTTGTAAGATTAATGCTATTTCTGATGCTAGTCTACCTAAAACCTTTCCTTTTGCATCAATCGTGTATTCTTTTTTTGTATCTGTTTTTTCCATAGTTTTATATTAATTCAATTATTGCCATTTTAGCGCTATCAGATTTTCGTTGTCCTAATTTAATAACTTTGGTATATCCCCCATTTCTTTCTTTGTATTTAGGTGCAACTTCTTGCATTAATTTTTTAGCTGTTCTTTCTGAAAAATATGTTCTTAAATATCTTAAAGTAGCTACACTATCTTTTTTAGCTTTAGTAATTTTCTTTTCAATGTAAGGAGAAAGCTCTTTTGCTTTTGCTTCAGTTGTTTTAATCTTTCCCCTGATAATCAAAGACGTAGCCATTGTTTTTAACAATGCTTTTCTTTGATCTCTTTTCCTGTTAAATTTTCTTCCTTTTTTCTGCTTATTCATAATTATTTTTTCTTGGTTGTTTTCTTTTTCTTTGGTTCTTCTTCTACAATTTCTTCAACCTTAAGTTCACCGTCTAAAAAGTTGAAGTGTGAAATTAAGATACTCAATGATTCTTTTAGTGCTTCTGATGGTGAAATAGTTCCATCTGTTTCAATTTCTAATGAAATCTTTTCGAAGTCAGTTCTTTGTCCAACTCTCATGTTTTCAACAATATAGTTAGCTTTTACGATTGGAGTAAAGGCAGCGTCTAAACCAATTACACCGATTCCTTTCTTTCCATCGTTTTCTTCTTGAAAAACATAACCAACTCCTTTTTCTATCTTAATTTCAATTTCTAATTCAGCACTTTTGTCAGTTATTTGAGCAATGTATAAATCAGGATTTGCTAATTTTAATTCAGAAGATAATTCAAAATCACTTCCTTTTACCTCTTTTTCTCCTTTTACCTTAAGAGTAGCTACTTGTGGCTCATCGCTAAAAATCTTAAATCTTAATTGCTTCAAGTTCATTAAAATATGTAATATGTCTTCTTTTACTCCTGGTAAAGTTGAAAATTCATGAGGAGCATCTTTAATTTTAACCTCAGTTACAGCTGCACCATTTAAAGATGATAAAAGAACCCTTCTTAAGGCATTACCAATGGTTACACCATAACCAGGATATAGTGATTCTATTTCAAAAACTTCACAGTTATCCTTTAGATTTTTACTTTTAATTGCTGTTGGTAATGGAATCATAAATATTTTATATTATTATCTTGAATAATGCTCAAAAAGAGTAGCAATTTCTACTGGTAGCTGAACATCAGCTGCAATAGGTTTTTTAACAAACTTGCCCTCTCCTTTATCTTTATCAAAATTAAGCCATGATGGCAACTTATAATTCTTCATTAAAGCATCTAAATCTTTTAATGGTTCTTTTTTCTTTGAACCTGGTCTTATTGAAATAACATCTCCAATCTTCATTTCATATGAAGGAATATCAACTTTTCTTCCATTAACCATAAAATGTCCGTGAGAAACAAGCTTAGATGCTTGAGCTCTTGATTTAGCCAAACCTAAACGGAAAATGGTATTATCTAATCTGCTTTCAATTTTTTCAATTAAAGCATCAGCTACATTTTCAATCTTAGCTCTTCTTTTTTCTACCTCTTTAACATATCTTTCCATTTGTGATTCGCTTAAGCCATACCATTTTTTCATTTTTTGCTTTTCTTTTAATTCTTTTCCATATTCAGAAAGAGAGCCTCTTCTTTTTTTGGCTTTTTGTCCAGGTGGAAAAGGTCTCTTAACCATTGCGCACTTAGCTGACATACATCTTTCTCCTTTTAAGAAAAGCTTTTCTCCTAATCTTCTACAAATTTTACAATTTTTTGTTTCCATAATACTATAATCTTCTTGGTTTTTTAGGACGACATCCATTGTGTGGTACAGGCGTAGTGTCTTTAATTGAAAACACTTCAAAACCTTGACCAGCGATTGATCTTATGGCTGAATCTCTTCCAGATCCAATACCTTTAACAATTATATGCACTTTTTTTACTCCCATTTTATCAGCAATTTGACCAACTGCTTCAGCTGTTTTTGAAGCAGCAAAAGGAGTTGATTTCTTTGTTCCTTTAAATCCAATTCTTCCAGCAGAACGAGATGCTAATGCATTTCCTCTTTCATCGGTTAAAGTAATAATTGTATTGTTATAAGAACTAAAGATATAAAACCTACCTTCTTTTCCAGAAGTCTTTGAAATCTTTACATCTTTACCCAAAGCTTTTTCAACTGCTTCGCCCTCTTTGATCATCTCTTCTTCAGTTTTTGCAATTACGTGTTTTTTCCCCATAATAATTATTATTTAGGTGAAGGAGGAGCTTTTCTTCCTGAACCAACTGTTTTTCTTACATTGCCCCTTACTGTTCTATTATTAATTCTTGTTGTTTGCCCTCTTACTGGTAAACCTTTAGCGTGTCTAGATCCTCTCCAAGAAGAAATATCTTTCAATCTTTTAACATTAGTCATTATGTCTCTCTTTAATTCTCCCTCTACTCTATAATTCTTTTCAATTATTTGCTTTAAAGCATTTAAATCATCAGGAGTTAAATCTTTAACTTTTTTTCTTTGATCAATCTTTAATTGCTCTAATATTTTTTTACTAGTAGTTAAACCAATCCCATAAATATATGTGAGACCAATATATACTGCTTTTTCATCTGGTATGTTTACACCTACGACTCTTGCCATAAATTTAATATTATTACGAACCCTGTCTTTGTTTATGTTTAGGGTTTTTCTTACAAATTACATAAATACGACCCTCTCTTTTGACAATCTTACAATCTTTACAAATTTTTTTAACTGAAGGTCTAACTTTCATAATTATTTCTTTCTAAAAATAATTCTTCCTCTTCTTTTATCATAAGGAGTCATTTCAACAGTAACCCTATCTCCTGCAAGGATTTTAATTTTGTATATCCTTAATTTTCCGGCTAAATGAGCTAAAATTTCAGAATCATCTTCATCTATTTTAACTCTAAAAAAACCATCTGGCAGACTTTCTGTTACTGTCCCCTCCTTCTTTATTTTATCGTCGTTTTTCATTGTTTAATTTTGAGATAATAAAACATTATCAGAATTTTTCATTTTGGTCAAGGGATTAATTTAAATATTACCTTAAAGCAATATTAATGTTTTTACCTATTGACTAAAATTTAATTTAATATTTACTTTATCTTCGTTGTTTGTATTTTTTGTTTTAAAAAATGGTGTAAGATTAATTTCAGCTCTTTCTATTTCAGGAATATTCTCTAATAAAGAAATGGAATAATCTCTATCTTTTCCTAAAATACTTTGTAACAAAAAAGTATTGTCTGGCAACCAATAAATCCCTCCCTCAAAAGAAGTTTTCAATTCTATTCCTTCTTCTTTTGGTTTAGATTCTAAAAACGTATATTTAAGGCTTTCGGGAACAATTTTCTTTATTTCCGATGTTTTTTCTTTTATAATTTTTCCTAAAATAGTTTCTATGTCTTCTTTTCTAAAAGCTGTGATCTCTGTTTTAACTATTCCAGAAACACTGAAAGAAGCTACTTCTTCTCCTTTTTTAGCTCCTAAAACAATATTTTCAAATTCACTGGAAAAATCTTCTTCAAAAAAAATATAATTATCAGGAATACTATTTTTTAAATCTTCTATATTTTTTGCTAAAAACTTTTCCTTAAAACTGTTTTCAGCTATTTCTAAGTCTTTAGCTAAAACCACGCTTACTTCAGACTTATATCCTCCTGTTAAAGGATCAATTATTTCGGCCCAAATACCAGAATAATATTCTGTTCCATTCAAACCAGGAACTGAAAATGTTCCTGAGTTAATATTATATGCTTCTCCTGCTTCATCTGCCTCAACATTAACATCAACATATCCAGGTGTAAATTTACCATCTATGGTTTTTGCTTGAGGAACTGTAAAACCATTAGTCGCTCTATAAATTAATTCTCCTGTTTCATTAAGAAATCTTGTCCCTTTAATTAAAGTTAATGGTTTGCTAGGATTAAGCTTGTTATAGACCCTAATTATTCCTTTTGTTGTTATGTCTTTATCAGTTTTTCCAGTAGCACCATAATCCTCACTATAACTTTCATTGCTAGAAAAAATAATTGCTGGAATTATTTTATTCTCTAAATCTACTGTTCCTTGTTTTAAATTAATTGTTATTGCTTCTTCTCCGCTAACAGCCTCTATTTTAGGATAAATAATAACTTCTGAGCTTCCGTCCATAAAAAAACCATAACCAGCTAAAGCAATTAAAACAATAAAAATCCACCTAAAAGAAAACTTTCTTTTAATTTTTGTCTTAATTTCTTTTGTAATTTGTTTTGTTTTTAACACACTTTCCGCTTTATCTGGCGGAACAATGTCATATATTTTTTTCATTTTAATATCGCTTTTATTCTTCTAACGCCAGCACTTGAGCTTTCTTCTTTTATTATCTCAAACATTCCTAAATCTTTCAAGTTATCAACATGAGGACCACCACAAACCTCTTTAGAAAAGACTTCTTTTGTTTCTGGATTATAAATCGTCCAAACAAAAACCATGTCACCATATTTTTCTTTAAAAAATGCGATTGCTCCTGATTTAATTGCTTCATCAAGGGGCATTTCTTGTTTTTGAACATTTAATCCTTCTTTTATTTTTTCATTAACTAAATCTTCTACTTTTTTAATTTCTTCTGATGTCATTTTAGTATTGTGAGCAAAATCAAATCTTAATCTTTCTGTATTAATATCTGATCCCATTTGTTTTACATGTTCTCCTAATATTTTTCTTAAAGCAGCGTGTAATAAATGCGTTACTGTATGATATTTAACTCCCATTTCTCCTGAATCAGAAGCTACTCCCCCAAACTTCTTTTCAGATCCTTCTCTAGATATTTCTTGATGTTTTTTTAATGCCTCTTCAAATCCTTTTTTATCAACAATAAAATCTCTTTCATTGGCTATTTCTTCTATCAATTCAATAGGGAAACCATAGGTTTGATATAAATCAAAGGATTCTTCTCCTGTAATAGTTCTATTTTCTTTACTTAAAAGCAATTTTTCTATTCTTTGTAATCCTGTTTCAATTGTTTTATTAAACTTTTCTTCTTCTTTTCTAACAACGTCATAATCCGTGCTTAAAACTTCAGGATAAATATCTTTATACTTCTTAACAATTAAATCCATTAAAGAATAAAAAGAATTAAAATCAAAATTAATTAATTTACAATATCTTATTGATCTTCTAATTAATCTTCTTAAAATATATCCTTGAGAAACATTTGAAGGAATAATCCCCTCACTTAAAAGGAAAACTATTGAACGAGCATGATCAGCAATAACTCTAAATTCTTTTTTATACTCTAAATATTTTTTATCTGAAACTTCTTCAATTTTCTTAATCACATCTTTAAATAAATCTGTTTCATAGCTTGAATTTTTTTCTTGGAGTAAAGATATTAATCTTTCAAATCCAATCCCAGTATCAATATTGGTTTGAGATAATAATTCATACTCTCCTTTCTCATTTTTATTATACTGCATAAAAACAAGATTCCATATTTCTACAAATCTTTTACAATCATCACAATTAGGACCGCAATTTGCCCCTCCACAGCCATATTCTTCTCCTCTGTCGTAATGTAACTCTGAACAGGGTCCACATGGTCCAGTATCCCCTACAGGGCCCCAGAAGTTATCTTTCTTTCCATACTCCCTTATTCTTTCTTTTGGAATTCCATTATTAATCCACAAATTAATCGCTTCTTCATCTTTAGAAACACTTCCCTCTCCTTTAAAAACAGTAATATGCAATCTATCCTTGTCTAATCCTAATAAATCTAAAAACTCTAAAGCATATTTAATTGCTCCTTCTTTAAAATATCCGTCTTCATCTTGACCAATAGACCAATTACCCAACATTTCAAAAAAAGTATGATGTGTATCATCTCCCACTTCTTCAATATCATCAGTTCTGAAACATTTTTGAGAAGAAGCTAGATGCCTTGCCTTAAAATCCTTAACTACGTCTTTTTTTCCTGATAAGTACAAAGAAAACTGTTGCATTCCAGCTGTAGTGAATAATACTGTTTTATCAGAAGGCAAAAGAGAAGAAGAAGGAATTATAATGTGCCCTCTTTGTTTAAAAAAATCTAAGAATTGTTTTCTTAATTCTTCTGAAGTCATATTATAAATATACTAGAAGAAAAAGAAAGAGTCAAACAATTAAAAAACACGCCCAATAAAGGGCGTGCCTTAAATAAAATTATTTATCAGAAAGTTTATTTCTTGCTTCTTCAATCAAACGAGCAGCAGCCTCTTTTCCACCTAAACCAAAAGCTAATCCAAATGATATTGCTAGAGTTGCAACAAAACCAATAACCAATGTATTAACAATAGAAGCAGCAATTCCTAATTGAAGTAAAATTGCAAATACTGCAAATACATAAATAGCCCATTTTACAGCTGTTCCAACAAAGTTAGTTAAGCTAACTCCCATTTTTTTAACAGAAGCTTTAACCATTTTTCCTAAAATATCAGCAACAACCACAGCTACGATAAATATAGCAATAGATACAATTAAATTAGGAATCCAAGCTAATAATTTAGCTAATATTGCTGCAAAAGCAACCCAACCTAAAATATCAGCAGCAACAATTAAAAATACAACAATTAAAATCCACTTAACTATTGCTCCGATAAAATCTGAAGGAGTTACCTTAATATCAGCCTTATCAAAAGCATCTTTCCATCCAGCTGATTCAAATATCTTATCAAATCTTAATTTACTCAATATTCCAGCCACTAGTTTACCAATCCAAATTGCTATTATCCAACCAATAGCAAAAATAATGATTGCTCCCAATAATAGTGGCAAAAATTCTATAATACTCTCCCAAGCTTGTTGTAAAGCAAGAAGAGTAATGCTTGTCCAGTCTACCATAATTATTTTCCTTATTCTTTTATTAAAAGAATGAAGGTATTATTTATTATTTATTTAAACGACTATTTTTAATATATAAACATTATACCAAAACTAATTTTAAAAAGCTACTGTTTTGTCAACACTTATATATTTATTATTTTTTCAAAATAAAACCCTCTATTAAGAATAATATTCCTGT
>JAQUWR010000013.1:0-1412 GCA_028692745.1 Minisyncoccota bacterium | reverse complement strand
TTAAAGCCTCTTGTATTTGTTGATTAGCTTGTTCAAGAAGTTGAATTTGCTGTGTCAAAGTGTCTTGATCTGCTTGATTTGCAAGTTGGGTTTTAATTTGATTCAATTGCATGATTTGCTCTTGATTTTGAGTTAATACTTGTTCTGCACTATTAATTTCCTCATAATCAACACCTATTAAAAGCTTAAGAAACCTATTTCTATTTTGAATTTTTTGTAAACTATTTTCTAGTTTCTCATTGTTTTCATTTTGAGCTTGAGCAACTACCTTTACTTGTTGTCCTATTCCTTGGTTTCTTTCAGCAATTTGAAGCATTTCTTGTACTGCATTAGCTACTTGACTTCTTCTTTGTTCAGAGTTTTGAAGTCCTTGACTCTGTGAAGCTTGTTGCTTTATTTGGTTTTGATTTCCTTGTTGAATTTGTTGTTGAATCTGATCTCCTGTCCCATCCTGAAGGTTTTCTTGGGTTTGTTGTTGAGATTGGATACTATTTCCTTGCTGATTTCCATTGTCTGTATTTAGGGGTTTGTTTTGTTCGTTAGTTTGAATTTGACTATTTTCCCCTTGATTTGTTACTTGATTTGCTGTTTGTGTTTGTTGTCCTGCTTGAGGTTGTTCGTTTTTAGCATTAACAACATTAAAAAATACAAAAGAAAATATTACAAAAGCAATTAATGTTTTATTTTTCATATGTTTTATTATTTATTATTACATAACTATTATAACACATAAAACATAAATCAATCAATAAAAAAGACGTTTTATTAAAAACGTCTTGCTTCTTGATCAATCTTAACGCACATCGATCTTATTGGGCCTTCGTGAACTCCATATTCTCCTAGCAATACCATTCTTGCATCAATTTTTCCAAAGCTTTTTCCAAAACTTCTAAAAAAACCTACGCCATTAACGTCTCCTGTAATGTTTCCGTAATTCTCAACCGAAAAGCCATGAACTTTTCCAATAATATTTGCTTTTGGGTCAACACGAACAGTAATACTTGCAAAAACATCTCCCTTTATTGTGGATCCTTGTTTTAAAAATACGCTTCCACTATTAGCAACAACATCTCCTTTTATGAAAACTCCTTCTTCAATAATAATGTCGCCAAAGGCTTCTATTTTTGCCTCACTATCCACTTTAATGATTTTCTTATACTTACTCTCTTGCATCACTCAAGTCCCTCCAATATGTATAGGAACTAATTTAAAAATACCATAAATAAACTTAAAAAACAACTATTTAAAAAAGACTTTGATTATTAAGCCTTTTTATCTTTTTTTATAAACTCTCCTCGTCTTACTTTTTCTGAGAACTTTTTACTTCTATATACATTAGTACTGTCCATTGTGTCTATTCCATCTTTATCAACATCAATAGTTGAAAGAGATTCTCCATTAAACCTCATCAT
>JAQUWR010000024.1 GCA_028692745.1 Minisyncoccota bacterium | reverse complement strand
AGTATTAATACCTAAATCATAACACATTGTTCTTCCCCCACTAAATACACAATAATCTTCTCTAGTAGTAAATGTAATTTGTTCTCCATAACCAGTACCTGTTTCATTAGTTGCATAAGCCCTGGCATAATATGTGGTATTAGGCTCTAAATCATGTGTTTTTTGTACTATGTAATCTCTCTCAAAATCACCTTCTTCACCAAGACCATTATCATAACAAATATCGCTAGTTGTTGGCATTGGAGATTCACTAACACAAACACCATGAGATTGTACCTTGTAAACTCCTGAGCCCGAATAATAGGTAATACCAGTATCAACTATGGTTCCACCAGAATAGAATGGTAAATAGGGGTCAGGACTGGTATCAGTTTGAACAACTGGTATAACTATTTCTGGGTGTCTCACCACTTCATTATGACAAAGAAGAACTCCTCCAGCATAAGTACAAATATCGCTTCTAGTAGTGAATACTTTTTGTTCTCCATAACCAGTACCTGTTTCATTAGTTGCATAAGCCCTGGCATAATAAACAGTGTCTGGATCTAAATCATGTGTTTTCTGTGCTATGTAATTTCTTTCAAAAGCACCTTCTTCACCAAGACCATTATCATAACAAAGATCACTAGTTGTTGGCATAGGGGACTTACTTAAACACAAACCATGAGCTTGTACTTTATAAACTCCTTCTCCGATATAACTTATACCAGTATCAACTATGGTTCCACCAGAATAGAATGGTAAATATGGATCAATATCAGCTGTTTCAACTATTGGTATTATTATTTCTGGTTGTCTAAATACTAGCATATCATAACAAAGAAGTGTTCCTCCTGAGTAAGAACAAATATCAGAAATAGTTGTAAATGATACTTGTTCTCCATAACCAGTATATTTTTCATTAGTAGCATAAGCTCTCATATAATAAGTTGTATTTCTGTTAAGTCCTTGTACCTTTTTTCCACTAAAAACACCTGTTCCCGAAGGACCGTCTTCAGTACAATTATCATTAATAGTCGGGTTACCAGATGTATTTACACATATACCATATTGTACTGTACCATCTTCATAGCCAGGATCAATAATATTTCCTCCACCAAAAACAAATAAGTCATAGGCATAAAATGTTTCACTAGTTTCAACTACTGGAGCCATCATATCGGTTTCTGCAACCCTAAGAGCTCCGTAAGTAATTCCTTGTGTATTTTTAACATAAGCACGGACAAAATAAGTGGCATACATTGTTAAATTTGTTATTTCTACATCAAACTCTCCTTCTCCTTGTCCTTCCGCAGCAACACAATCATGAACACCATAAAAAGGAGTGGTTGTGTCACTGTAACAAACACCTCTTTCCGCTGTTCTGTCTCCTCCATCATCAGTTACGGTTCCACCAGCCATCATTGAATTATATCCAACATCCCAAGGATCTTTTGAAGTAACCACAGGCAAATCAGGAAAACGAGAAGTAAAAGTAATTGCCTCGTCATAACCAATACCCACACTGTTTTGAGCATAAGCTCGAACATAATAATCTCTTCCTGGATCAAGATTAATTATATTACTAGTATAGGAATTAGGACCACTTCCGTCATCAGTACAATCATCTACGCCTACTTCAGGGGTACTAGTAAATTCAGACCAACAAACTCCTTTTTTAATAATAGGATCTCCTCCATCATCAGTAATAGTTCCACCAGACCTAGCATCATAATGACCAATTTGATCTACTGTTGTCGTGTCAACAGTTGGTGTCACAGATGGAGTAGTAGAAAATTCTTCTTGTTGTCCATAACGTGTTCCTAATTCATTGGTGGCATAAGCTCTAACATAATAATTAGTTGATCCAAATAAACCGATAATATCACTGATATATGTTCCATCGCCAGTACCATCATTAGTACAATCATCGCCAAGTTTTGGACCAGTATAAAGACTTACACAAACACCCCGAGCTAAAATACTACCACCACCATCCTCTGTAATATTTCCTCCTGAAAGAGCTGAATTATGATTAATATTATTAACCACTGTAGTTGTTAGTTCGGGTAAAGTTATTCCAGTAACAAAATTATACGCATCTCCCCAACTAAGCCCTTCTTCATTTTCAGCATAAGCTCGAACAGAATAAACAGTTCCTCGAAGTAGATTAGTCATTTCAATGGTAAACTCACCTGTTCCACTTCCTGAACCCTCACAGTTATCACTTAAGTCAGGTAATCCATAAGAAGACCAACAAATACCACGATTAGAAACAATGCCACCACCATCATCAAGCACATTACCTCCAGACCAAGCATTAAATATACCAGCATTATATGGTTCTGTTGTGGTTACATAAGGAGGACTAATCAAAGTATCAAATGTTTTTTCTTCACCATAACTAGTTCCTCTTTCATTAGTAGCATAAGCACGAACATAATAAGTTATTCCTCCTCTAAGTCCCTCTATCTCACTAATAAATGAGCCGTATCCTAAACCATCGTTAGTACAATCATTATCAATGGTTGGTGTTCCTGTTTTATTATAGCAAACACCTTTTATTGATACTTGTCCACCACCTTCACTTATTACATTACCTCCAGAGTCTGCTGAAGTTCCAGTAATATTACTTATGTCCGTAGTTGTTATTTCAGGAAAAGCAACGAGAGTATTAAAGTTTATTGAAACTCCATATCCAACTCCTTCACTATTTACAGCATAAGCCCGAGCATAATATGTATTACCTGGACTTAAATCTTCTTTGGAAACATTAAAAGATCCTATTTCTGAACCACTAGATTCACAATCATCGTCAATTGTTGGATTTGAATTAACTTCGCTAAAACATATACCACGATCAGTAACAGTTAATCCACCACTACTAGTTACTTCTCCTGAAACAGTAGCTGATGTTTCAGTAATGCTTTCTGCTGAATAAGTAACCACTCTTGGTTTACTAATTTGAGTAGTAAATTGCATTTGTTCTCCACACATAGTTCCCGCACTGTTTGTTCCACAAGCACGGAAATAATAAGTTTCACCAATTAAAAGATCACCAATATCAGCTTGAAATATTCCAGCTCCCCCTACACCAAGATTTTCCGTATTTTCATAGCTTGTAGTTAAACCCCACTCGATTCTTCTACTAGGATCAGTTATTCCAGATGAAATAACTCTTCCTCTAATAGTAGCCGCATCATTAGAAACATCTATTGCTTCTAATGTTTCAATGGTTGGTGTAATTGGATAAGTAGTAAGTGTTTTTTCTTCACCATAACCAATGCCAAGTTGGTTTCTAGCATAAGCACGAACATAATAAATAGTGTTCGGACCAAGACTAGTTGCTGTACTTTCAAAACTACCCGTTCCCGAACCATCTATTGTTCGGTTATCAGTAACTGTTGGTTGAGTAGAGGTATCCCAAGCTATTCCTCTTTCAAGAACTGGAGAGTCTCCATCGCTTGTAATTGTTCCTCCACTTTTTGCAGTACTATAACCAATATCAAAAGGGTCACGAGTTTCTACAATAGGAATACCCAAAACCCAATAATCACGTGGCCCAGCAACAATCTCTCTGTCTTCTTTTACAAAACGTAAGCTTATTCTTTTTGTATAAGGATTTTGCCAAATCTGGTATTTTGTATCTTCAGAGGTTCCTCCAGATGGATCGTACAAAGCTTGAGTTAAATAATTTGGAACAATACAACGATAAAGATTATAGTATCCTTCTTCTTCTTTAGTGCCAATAATTTTAAAAATAGGATTATCTTCTTCATCTAATCCTTCTGGTAAAGGATCACAATCATACCATCCTCTTTCAATGGTTCTTTTTTGTTCAACTGCTCCCAAAATACTACTCAAGTGTATTTCTCTTTGATTATCTTTTGCTTTTTCAAATCTTTCTCCGGGATTAACAGTAACTGTAACTGAAGCAGATAATAAAGTAATAATTCCGATTACAATCATTGTTTCAATAAGAGTAAATCCTATTGAATTAATTTTATCCTTTTTTGCAGAAATAATTTCTTTACTACTCAACAAGGAAAATGCTTTCCTGTTTTTAAACATATTTTTATAAAATTATTAGTTGTTAAATAATTATATCATAATTATAAATCGCAAGTCAACAAAAAAAGTTCTGAACCACACGAAAAAAGAGCTTTCGCTTTAAAAGGTGAAAAGCTTTTATTTGAGCTAAAAACACCCTTTAACGAGGTGCTTGAAGCGAACGAGTGTTCTTGATTTGCTCCGAACGCTGAACGAAATCCGAACTTTTTT
>JAQUWR010000012.1 GCA_028692745.1 Minisyncoccota bacterium | reverse complement strand
TCTTCTAAAGTATGCATTACTCCATCATCTAAACCAAATCTCATTGAAATAATCCTTTTTTCTCTATCTGTTAAATCTTTAAAGATTTCTTCTAAGTGTTCTCTCAACAATGTCCTTCCTGCTTGAACAGCTGGAGATTCAATCTTTTCATCTTTAATGAATTCTCCCAAAACACTATCTTTATCGTCTTCTCCTACTGGAGTTTCTAAAGATACTGCTTTTTGAGCAATTCTTTCTAAATGTCTGATTTTAGTAACTTCTAATCCCATCTCAGCTGCAACTTCTTCATCTAAAGGTTCTCTATCTAAATCCTGCAACAATCTTCTTTTGGCTTGAGTATATTTAGTTAAAGTTTCAATCATGTGAACTGGTATTCTAATAGTCCTTGCTTGATCAGCTAAAGCCCTGGTAATAGTTTGCCTAATCCACCAAGTAGCATAAGTAGAAAATTTATATCCTTTTCTCCAATCAAATTTTTCTACTGCTCTAAATAGCCCAAGGTTTCCTTCTTGAATTAAATCTAATAAAGTTAAGTTTGGAGATCTGCCAATATATTTTTTAGCAATTGAAACAACAAGCCTAAGATTAGCCTCTGCTAAGTTTCTTTTTGCTTCTTCGTCTCCTTGTTCAATCTTTCTAGCAAGCTCTTTTTCTTCTCTAGCAGTAATAGGAGAAATCTTTCCTATTTCTTTTAAGTATGATTGGACAGAATCAACCTTGCCCACGGCAAAACTTTTCTTCTTTTTAATAACCTTATCGTCAAAATCTAAATAACCTTTTGAATCTTTAATTTCAATTCCCTCTTTTTCCAAAACAGTAAACATGTTTTCTACTTCTAAAACATTATCTTCAAGATTGGGAAAAGATGACAAAATTTCAGAAAAAGTAACAAAACCTCTTGTTTTGGCTTTTTTAATTAAACTTTCTAACCCTTCTTCAGTTATAACTGATTTAGCTTTCTTTTTCTTCTTCTTTGGCTTTATAGCTTTTGCTGTTTTCTTCGTCACCTTCTTTACTTGTTTCTTTTTCTTTATCACTTTCTTTGCTTGCTTCTTCTTTGTCACCTTCTTTACTTGTTTCTTTTTCTTTATCACTTTCTTTGCTTGCTTCTTCTTTGTCACCTTCTTTACTTGTTTCTTTTTTAAAACAGGCTTTTTTTTGGTTGTTTTCTTCATATTTTATTAAGTTTTTAAACTCTTCTAATAACGCCTTTACTTTAGCAGAATCTCCTTGTTTTTCCAACTCCCTAATTTCTAGGTGAAGATTTTGCTGTTTTTCTTTAATTATTAAATTTTCTATTTCAAAAACACACATTTTAAACTCTTCGTCTTCTTCTGTTTCTTCTATTACCTCTGATTTAAGGAAAATATAGCTTAAAAAGTTAAAATTATCCTTAAATTCTTCTTTTAATTCTTCAAAAGTAATTTCTTTATTCTCTTTTATTTTTTCTAATACTTCTTTAAAAGGAGATGAAAATAAAGTAAAATCTTTTAATAAATTAATTCTATCTCTTTTTTTAATTACAAGGGCTAATATTTTTTCTTCAATCATTTGACGTCTTGTTTTTTTATCAACAAAACATTCTTTTTCTTCAATTTCTTGTTTTTGAATATTAATTTTTTTTAATTCCTTTCTAATATCATCTTCTTTTATTTTCAACGTATCAACCAACTTCTCAATCCAATAAGACTGCTCTATTGCGTTTTCCATTTTTTTAACGCGTGGCAAAAATTCTTTTAATATTTTTTTCTTATCTTCAATTACTTTGGTGTCTCTATCAAACAATGCTAATTCAAAGAAAAAATCTGAAATAGGTTTTGATTTTTCAATCATCTTTTTCCAAACCTCTTCTCCTTCTTTTAAAATAATGTCTGCTGGATCTTTATCTTGACTTCTGGGAACAACCTTTATTTCAAACTCATCAGCCATTTCAATTGCTTTTTCAGTAGCTTTATTACCTGCTGAATCCATGTCAAAAGCTAGTACTAATTTTTTAGAATATCTTTTAATAATATTTAAATGTAAATTAGTTAAAGCTGTTCCAGAAGTAGCAATACAATTATCAATTCCTGCTTGATGAGACATAATACAATCAACATTACCTTCTACCAAAACACAAAAATCTTTTCTTCTTATCTCTACTTTAGCTTTATCAATTCCATAAATAGCTTTGCTTTTATCATAAAGAATAGTAGCAGGACTATTTAAATATTTTGCTTCATCTTTTTCATCTTTACCAAAAATTCTACCAGTAAAACCAATTGCTTCTGAATTAAAGCCTGTAATAGGAAACATTATTCTTCCCCTAAAACGATCAAACATTTTATCTTTTTGGATTGCTAAACCAGCTTTAATAATATCTTCCCTATTAAAGCCCCTGCTAATAAGAAAGTCGCTTAATCCTTGCCAAGTATCAGGAGCATATCCTATTCTCCATTTTTTAATGGTATCTTTTTTTAATCCTCTGTTTAATAAATATTCTTTAGCTTCTAGTCCTTTTTTACTTTTTTCTAGTTGATATTCAAAAAACAAACAAGCTTTTTCACTTAAATCTAAAAGTATTTGTCTTTGGTTTTTTTCTTTTTTCCATTCTTTGCTATGCTTTAATTCTACCCCAGCCCTATTAGCTAATAATTTTAAAGCATCATAAAACTCAATCCCTTCAATTTTCATTACAAATTTAAAAACATCTCCTCCTTCGTTGCACCCGCCAAAACAATGCCAAATTTGTCTAGAAGGAGAAACAAAAAAAGAAGCACTCTTTTCGTCATGAAAAGGACACCTGGCCCTATAATTAATTCCAGCTTTTTCTAGTTTAATATAATTTGAAATTACATCAACTATATTTAATCTTGATTTTATTTCTTCTATCTCTGAATTCATATTATTTCCATTCTCCTAAAGTAACTGTTTTCATTAACTCTGTTTCGTTTCTTAGTATCTTTAAAGAAACAGTATCTCCTGGAAGATGTTCTGATATTAAACTGGCTAAAGAATTATTCTTATCAATTTTTACACCATTTAATTCAAGAATAATATCATTTTCTTGAAGTCCAGCTTTATCAGCTGCTGAATCAGGAGTAATTGCTCTCTCTAAATTTTTACCTTTAGTTATTAAAACTCCATAAGTAACAGAAAGATTTAATTGTTTGGCCACATCCTCATTAATCACAACATATCTTACTCCCAAAAAAGGATAAGAAATCTTTCCTGTGTTTTTAACCTGTTCAATGTCTCTAATTGCTTTATTAATAGGAATAGCAAAACCAATATTTTCTCCTGAAGAAGCAACGGCTGTATTTATTCCAATTACTTCTCCCATTAAATTTAATAATGGCCCTCCTGAATTACCAGGATTAATAGCAGCATCTGTTTGAATAATATCTTCTAGTGTTTCTGTTGTATTAGCACCAGTAGCCACAACTGTTCTACCTAACCCAGAAATCACACCAACAGAAACAGTATTTTTTAATTCTCCCAAAGCATTACCAATAGCAATAGCTGTTTGTCCAATTTGAATATTAGACATGCTTCCTAATTTAACTACGGGAAATATTTCATTACTATTTTCAATTTTTAAAATCGCTATATCCTGAACTGGATCACGAGCCAATACTTTAACTGGATACTCTTTATCATCATTAGTTACTATTGTATATTCTGCTTTTTCATCTTCAACAACGTGTTTGTTGGTTAAAATCATTCCGTCTGAAGAAATAATAAATCCACTTCCTGCTCCTACTTGTTTTTTTTCAGTTCCTTGTATTTGAGGAACACCCCAAAAAAAGCCAAAAGGATCATATTCTGAATAAACAGGGACTTCTTTGGTTATAACTACACTAACAACAGTTGGAGATACTTCTTTAACTACTTTAATAACTTTATCTTCCTCTGTTGTTTGAGGAATATATTCTACTGTTTGTTCCTGATCACTTAAAGAAACTCCTGCTTTTGATATTTCTTGTCTTAAACTAGAGTATAAATAATAATTAAAAAATAATCCTATTAATACTCCTAAAACAAAAAATATTAAAATCCAAATAAGCCAATTAGTTTTTTTTCCAGACTCAAGCATTTTAACAGGTTCTAATGTTTTTAATTTTTGAGAATTAAACTCTGGTAAATGATATATATTCATATTACTTTTTTTTATTATCTTCATAATCAAAAGTATATTTTAGGATATCCGACCGAACAGGACCAATAAAAATCATGTGCAGTGAGCACAAAAGATATTTTATTCCTGTTCTAAAATATCCATCTTTTTCAAATCTTCTTGTTGGCATGTAAACACTGGCGCATTCAATTGTTCCAAATTTTCCAAGATTAGCACAATCCTGAACAAAACAATGATCTTCGGCTAATTTTATTGTTTCATCAAATCCTTTTACTTTTTCATAAATATCTTTTCTAACCATTATACCCATTGCCCCTAAAGGAAAAATTCTTTCTAATATTCTTTGCGGATAATTATATATTAAATTCATTGTTAAAGGGTTAAGATATATATTATTTTTTTGAGGGTAAATAGGAAAAGAAGCAATTGCTAATCTTTCTTCTTTAAAAGTTTTTAAGGATTTTTTAATAAAATCTTGGGACAATAATAAATCTGCGTCTAAAAATAAAAGTATATCTCCTTTGGCAATTTTTGCTCCTTTATTTCTACCACAAGCAGGTAAGCCTCCATCAGTTATTACACAATCAAACTGTTTTGCAATTTCAATTGTTTTATCCTTTGATCCTGCATCAGCTATAATAATTTCTAGATTCTTAATCTTTTCTTTGGCTATGCAAGAAAGAATTATAAATAAATTCTTTTCTTCGTTTAATGTTGGTATAATTATGCTTAGCATATTATTGAAATAAATATCTTGCTTCTTCCCAATATTCAGGATGATTTTGCTCTTCTTTCATCCAATACCACCATTCAGCTCCCCAGAAATAAAAAGTATTTATTCCTGTTTTTCTTGCAAATTCAATATTTTCTCTAAAATGATTAATATCCATTGTCGTCATTTGTTCATCAATAGAAGCATTAATTATTGAATATTTACACCATGGCTCTGCTTGAAGCTCTGTTCCAATAACCTTTTTCCCAAAAAACTTTAATAAATTGGCTCTTCTTTCGTAAAATACAGCTGGAAGATGATACGATAAATAATATTTAAATTGTTCTTGCCAAACTTTTCTATAGGTTGTTACCCCTACAATATCTCCAACCATACCTGATCTTAACCATAAAGAAAGCTCTCCGCTCTCAGTAATAATTATTGGTTTATCATCAATATTTTTAACAAAATCTACTTCTTTTTTCAAGAACCCTGCATCTGTCCAAGGACAAGCACCAAAATTAAGAAATACTTCATTTTCTACTTGCCAAGAAACTAAAGATGAAGAATCTTTATACCTGTTAACAACTTTTCCTATCATTCTTAAAATTCTATCTTGCTGGTCTTTTTTATCCATGTTTCTTGCCCAATCAGGCATATGACATTCTGGCCAACGAGGAACCTTCATTCCAACAGCTAAAATAATTTCTGCGCCTCTTTTTTCTGCTTCCTGTACTTGCCAATCTAAATCAGAAAAATCAAAATTATTGTTTTCTTTTTCAATTAAATCCCAATGAACAGAGATTTTAATCTTTCTAACTTTTAAATCGTCTAATAAAGCTAAATATGTTTGTTTTGAATCAAGACCTAAAAATTCAGTCTGTTTAACTGAATAATTGACCCCCCATTCAACGTCTTCAGAGGGCTGAGAAGATCCAATAAAAAAACACCCAATAATTAACAAAAAAAAGAAAATCAATACAAACAACATATTTTTAATGCTTGGTTTCATTAACTATATATTACACTAAAAAGAGCAAAAATCAACAAGTAATTTTTTAATAAATAAAATTACCATATTTGATTAAAATAAACAAACCAATAGCAATTACTATAACTGCTGTTAACTTCTGAAGTAATATTCTTTTAGATAAAGACTCTTTTAAGTATTTAGGAACATAAAAAGAAAGAATTATAGTTAGAATAAAAAGAAAAACATATTGTACGCCTTTTAGGGCATTAACTATTGCTAAATATGCTACTGGAACTAACACAATAGCCCAACTTTGAAACACAGTAGCTAGTCCTCCAGAAATCTGAGCTAAGATAAAAATAATACCTGTTTTACCCTTGCCTTCTTTTTTACGAATATCTCTTCTAACTCCTTTATCAAAAAGAAAAATTAGAGAAACAATTGCTCCTAAAAATCTCATTAGAATAAAACCTGAAATTAAATCTGTTTCTAAAAAAACAAATTTTTGAAAAATAAAATCTAAAGAAAAGAGAAGAGCAGCAAAAAAAGAAAGACCAAGACTATCTTTTGTTAAAACATAATTCTTTTCTGAACTAATCAATACCCCTCCCAATAAAAGCAAAATAAAAGCAATAAAAATATAATTATTAAAAAGAGCTAATGTGCTAGGCCAAATAATTAAAGCTATTAAAAATATAAAAATTGGCTGAGTAGCCCCAAGAGTTGGAATCACTCTTGAAACATCATATTTTTCCAAAGCAAGAAAAAGGATATAAAGCCCCCAAACATAAACAATTGCATCTAAAAAAGCCCATATTAATGTTGATTGATTGGGAAAAGTAAATTTAACAAAAGGAAGAGCCAATAAAACAAAAATACTTAAAAAACTAACATAAAAAGCATATAGCTTTGGTTTGGGTGTTTTCTTTAAAATTACTTTATCCCCTAAAGAAGCTAAGGCAAAAAAAAGATAACCAAGTATTGCAACAATTAACCAGGTCATTTTTCAATTATTTTTTTAATTTTTAATACACCCATTTGTTCTCCTTCAATAAATCCTTCCATAGCAATTTCAGCTAATTGACCATCTTTTAATAAGTCAAACAACCATTCTTTTGTATAATCAATATTTTCTTGCTCTATTCCAAATCCACTTCTTAAAAGCCAATGCCTATTAAATTCTTCTTGTGAGCCAATTGTTGGGGCAATAATGATTGGCAGGCCTAAGGCTGAATAAAAAGAAAGTTCGCTAGGCTTGGTCCATAAAATATCTGTTTTTCTTAAAGCTTTGTTAAAAGAATCAAAATATTTTCCAAAATCTTTTTCATAAATAATTTCTACTAATTTTGTTTCTTTAACAAATTCACTAATATTTAATTTTTTAATTTCTCTTTCAAAATATTCCTTTATGTTTTCTTTTATTCCAGCAACTAAAATTATCTTTATCTCTTTATTAACTAAATTATTTCTTAATTGTCTTAAAACTTCTACGCCTATTTCTTTTTGTGCACCTGCTCCTCCTACTGCAAACATAATCGTCAAAGGATGATCTGATTTTAAAGGAAGTGTTCCTAGTTTTTCTTTAATTAATCCTTTGTAATGTCTTCTATAATTACCCAAAGGATCTAAGTTAATAATTCTTTTTTTAACATCTTCTTTTAATATTTCTCTATTTTTACCAATATTTTCCATTGGTAAAGGATAACCTGTTAAAAAAACATTTTCTTTTTTAACCCCATACGACCTTAGCCTCTCAACTGTTCTCTTGTTGGGTGCAAAATATTTAATTTTGCTTTTCTTGGGTTTTAATGGTGCCCAACTTCTTGAAATATCTGCATCACAAACAACACAATAAATATCACCCGGATACTTTAATTCTTCAGCCATAAAAGCAGGAGTAAAAAAGGTTGAAACAAAAGGTCTTTTGTCTTTAGAGGAAAGCCTTTTAATTAAATCCTTACCCCAATCTTTTTCAAAAAGAGAATATGTGCCTTTATGATTAAATCCACAAGCTGATTCATCCTTTTTAGGATAAAAATCATTAATCTTTTGGGTCTTATCAAATAAAGAAAATATAAGGTTTCCTATTATTGGTGCTTTTTTAAATCGAGAAACAAATTCATAAAACTTTCTAGAGCTTTCCCAAATAACTCTATCTTTTGAAGGTATTTCTTTGTAATCATTGGCATTAATAATCTTTTTTCTCACAGCTAAATCCTTCAAAGCATAAGCAGTTCTTTGATGCCCATAACCCATATTAATAGATATAACCCATGCTTTTTTCTTCATAAAATAATTATATCATTTTAAATAAAAATTTCCAACTCTTTTTTTCTTTTTTGAAACAAGGCAAATAAAATAATTGGAATATATAATATAAAAAACAATAAAATAGGTATTTCTAGTTTAGCCAATGGAAACATAGCAGAGCAATCTATTACAATAATTAAATAAGAAAGAAATATTGATAAAACCATTGCCCCAATCCAAGATAAAAAAGAAGAAACCAATCCTAACAAAGGAAACAATATTCCTAAAATCATAATTACTGGTAAAACAGCAAAAACTAAAATATTAGAAACTAAAGATATTAAAGAAAAATATCCAAAATTAATAACTAATATTGGTAAAACAAAAATCTGAGCCGAAATAGTCATTGCTAAAACTTCACGCAACCATTTAATATTTATTCCTCTTAACCAATAATTAAAAACTGATCCCAAAACAATTATCCCCAAAGTAGCCAAAAAAGACAACTGAAAACCCAAATCATACCTTAATAACAATGGGTTAATTAAAAGAATAATTAGTCCTGCTAAAAATAATATTCTTAAATTAGATGTATTCCTCTCAAAGATTTGAGCAAAATATATTAATCCAATCATAAAACCAGACCTTAAGGCTGATGCCGGGGCACCAACGAAAATAACGTAAAAAAGTATAAAAAATATTGAAAAAATAAGAACTTCCCTTTTCCATAAACCAAGTAAAAATAACACTTCCATAATTATCCCTGCAAAAAGAACAATATGAGCTCCAGAAATAGCAATAGCATGACTTAATCCGCTTAAACTAAGTTTTTGCTTAAGACTATCGCTCATTTTTATTGTATTGCCCAATATTGTTGCTTCAAGAATTGCTTCTTTGTCTAAGGTTAATTGTTTTTGAATTTCTTGACTCATTCTTTTTTTAAATAACAAAATACTATTCATAAAAAAATTACCTTGATCTTTGTCAATTACTTTAATTTGAGGATAAGACATGTAAGCAGTAATACCATCTTTTAATAAATAACCTTCGTAATCAAAATCCTCTATCATTCCTGGTTTTTTTATCTTTCCTTTAATTTGTATTTTATCTCCATAATCATATTCAGGAAAAACATTAGCTGAAATGCTAATTTTACTATTATCAACGCAAACCACTATTTTCTGTTTATCATAATCTAGTTGTGGCTCTTTACAAATTATTCCAGAAAAAGAAATGTCTTTGTCAAAAACAAAATTATTTGCTTTTGTATTGGAGTAATAAAAATTAAAATATAAAAAAGATAAACCTAAAACAATAAAACAAAAACCTAAGGTTAAAGCTTTCTTAAACCAAACACCAATTAAACTTAACCCAAAGATTAAGAACAAAAAAGGTAAAAACCAAAGATTAAAAAAAGAGGCAATAACAATACCTCCCATAAACATAATACAAAATAAAAATAAATTATCTATTTCCATTATCTTTTAACAAACTTTTTAATTAATAACATACCCGCAATAAAGCCTCCGATATGAGAAGAGTAAGCTACCATATCATCAGAACCTAAAGACAACAATTGGATTACAAACCAAATAATTATAAAAACAAAAGCAGGAATAGAGGCTGTTGTCCAAAACACAATAATTGGTACAACTGCCCTTATCTTATTCCTTGGAAAAAGGATTAAATATGCCCCCAAAACCCCTGAAATAGCACCAGAAGCCCCAATTAAAGCATTCCCCCTGTCTTCCATTAACGCATAAGCTAGAACAGATATTATGCCACACAAAAGGTAAAAAACTATAAATTTAAAGCTACCAATCTTTGATTCAATGTTTCTTCCAAAAACCCATAAAAACAACATGTTACCCAAAAGATGCAAAATACTACCATGTAAAAACATTGACGTAAGAATTGTATAAAGACTTCCATTAAAAAGATCTCTAAAGGAAAAAGCATAGTTATTGAAATAAAAATCAGGATCAGAAAAAGAAATAAAGAAAAAATATAAATTAAAAACAACCAAAGCAATGGTTACAAAAGGAATACCCTTTTTTGTTTTTTCATCGTATAAAGGAAACATATTATCTAATTTTACAAATATTAAATAAAGAAGAAATCTCCTTTAAAACTTCTTTTAGTTCTTCTTCTGGAAAGGATTTTAAATTAGTATAAGCTGGATCAATTGTTTCTTTTTCTCCATGAAATGTTTGTAGAAAATATTTCTTAGCTTTACCAATATCATTCGCCATCTCAACAATGCTTTCTTTAGTATGAATTCCAGGAACAATGGTTGTTCTAAATTCATAATCAATTCCTGAATTCTTAATTAATTCAATGCTCTCCTTAATTTTCGAAACATCAACATTGATTCCTGTGGCTAAAGAATAATCTTTAAAGCATGACTTAATATCCATAGCAATATAATCAAGAAGATTTTCATCAATTAATTCTTTTAATTTTTCTGGTAAATATCCATTAGTATCAAGTTTAATCAAATAACCTATTTCTTTTATCTTTTTAATAAAATCTTTTAAATCATTATTAATTGTTGGTTCTCCTCCACACAAAACACAAGCATCAATCATGCCTTTTCTTTCTTTTAAAAATGAGAAGAATTGTTTTGGATCAATTTCTGGTTGTTTTTTAATATCAATAGGTAAAACCAATTCTTTTGAATAACAAAAAGGGCATCTAAAATTACACCCTGATAAAAATACTGTACAAGCTATTTTTCCTGGATAATCAACTAAAGTAACTTTTTGAAGACCTCCAATTTTCATTAACTAATTTTAAATTCTTTTCTTTCTTTGAATTCTTGTTGTTTACCTTCGTTCCATTGAGAAACAGGCCTTAAGTAACCAACTACACGAGAATAAACCTCTGTTTCTTGAAAGTTTCTTAAACTTTTATCTACATTAAAACATTCTGAACATTTAAAAATATCTTTTGTCTTTCCGTTCCCCAAATCATATTTTAAAAACTGACCATTTAAAATTTCTCCTTTATCATTGATCTTTACCTCTTTACCACAATCATGGCAAAAAAATTGTTCAGTCATGTTATTTTTTATTAAACATTGATGATTTAACTTTAAATTCTTTTCTTTCTTTAAATTCTTGTTGTTTACCTTCGTTCCATTGAGAAACAGGCCTTAAATAACCAACTACACGAGAATAAACTTCACATGGTTGTTCAATTGTACATTTAGGACAATTAAAGTGTTTTCCTGAAACATATCCATGGATAGGACAAATTGAAAAAGTAGGAGTAATGGTAATGTACGGTAATCTATTATGCTCAAATGCTTTTTTAATTAATGATTTTACTGTTTCAATGTCGCTAATTTCTTCTCCAATAAATATATGTTCTACTGTTCCTCCTGTATATTTACATTGTAAGTCATCTTGAAGTTTTAATTCTTCAAAGATATCGTCAGTATAATTAACTGGCAGTTGAGTTGAATTAGTATAATAAGGAATCTTTTTTGTTCCAGATGTAATAATTTCTGGATAAAGCTTTCTATCTTTTTGAGCTAAACGATAAGAAGTTGATTCTGCTGGGGTAGCTTCTAAATTATAAATACTTCCAGTTTCTTTTTGATATTCTACTAATTTTGCTCTCATAAAATCCATTACTTCTAAGGCAAATTGTCTTCCTTTTTTAGAGCCAATATCTTCTCCAATAAAGTTTACCAATGCTTCATTCATTCCAGAAATACCAATAGTTGAAAAATGATTAGCAAAATATTGATTCTTAGCTTTTTTAACTCCAGCTAAATAATATCTTGAATAAGGATATAGTCCTTTTCCTGTGTATTCTTCAATGGTTTTTCTCTTAATTTCTAAACTTTCTTTAGCAATATCCATTACTGAAGCTAGTCTTTCAAAGAATTCTTTCTTTGTTTTAGATAAATATCCAATTCTAGGAAGATTAACTGTTACTACACCAATACTACCAGTTAATGATCCTGATCCAAACAACCCTCCACCTCCTCTATTGGCTAATTCACTTAAATCAAGCCTTAAACGACAGCACATTGAACGAACATCTTCTGGTTTCATGTCTGAATTTAAATAATTAGCAAAATAATTTATTCCATACTTAGCTGAAGCTTCAAATAATCCATCTAAAGCTGGATCATCCCAAGGAAAGTCATGCGTAATATTAATTGTTGGAATTGGAAATGAAAAAGGTCTTCCACTCTTATCTCCTTTAAGCATGGCTGAATAAAATGCTTTAACAAACATTTTCATTTCTTCTTCAAACTCTCCATAATTTTCTTTTTGAGGAATTCCTCCGATTATTACTGGTTGATTAGCAAAAACAGCTGAAGGTTTTAAATCTAAAGTAACATTAGTAAAAGGACAATTTCCAGTAATAAACACTTTTCCGTTTCTTCTAGCAATAATTGTTTGATTTTCAGTTGTTGGACACCAAATCACACCATCATATTTTACTTTTTTGACATTAGAAATATATGTTTCTCTATGCTTTACTAATCTTAATATGTATATTTCTTTTTTACCAATGGTTGGTTTTCTTGTTAAGACCGTAAAACCATATCCAGCATTAACTACAATCATTTGTAATCCATCTAAAAGATCTGCATCAGTTGTAGCAATCTTGCAATCCTCAGCTCCATCTGCCTTAAGATAGGTTTCTAAAAATAGTTTTGACTGTCTTTCACTTAAAGATAATAATACACTAGGAATAAAATGAACGTTTTCTTTGCTAAACCATTGATGAATCTTTTTTGAACCAGCAGCATCAATTCTTAATCTTGCCACCTCGTTGCCTAAACCAGCAGAAAAATATTCAGAATAATTAAGATTAAAGTGTTTTAATAAAGAAACAATTTCATCATAATTCTTTTTGTTTTTAATCTTAGACTGATAAATACTTACTCTGTAACAAGATCTATAATTATCTCCTGGTAATTCAATGCTTCCCTCGCTAATAATCCAAGCCATTAATTTAATCTGCTCGTCAGAAATCTTAGTATCTTTTTTATTGTTAACTCCTGCAATAGGAATGATAAAAGGAGATTTTAGTTTAGCTACTTCTTCAATTGTTTCTAATGAATATTCCCCTTGATTAAATTTCTTTCTTACCACCCTATGTTCAGGAGAAATCAACTGATCTTGAATTCTATTAGTCAAATTATACATTTCTCCCTTATAATCTCTTTTAAACATTTTTAAAACCTGTTTATCTTCAATGCTTTCTGTTTTCAAATTAAACGTTTTAATAGTGTCTCCAATTTTTACTTCTTCATAATTTTTCCATCCTTCTGGAGTTAAAATTTCAGTATCTTCTGAAATACATTGAAAACCAACTCTAGTTGGTACAGCCATATTGTATAAAAACTCTTGAATAGCTTGTTCAACTTGAGCATAACTTAAATTATCATAACGAATAAAAGGAGCTAATAATGTATCAAAATTAGAAAAAGAAACTGCTCCTGCTGCTTCTCCTTGAAGGGTATACATAAAATTAACTACTTGTCCTAAAGCTGATCTAAAATGTTTTGGTGGAAATGATTCAATTTTTCCATTTACACCTCCAAAACCACGAGAAATTAAATCATATAAATCCCATCCAACACAATAACAAGCAAGTGTATCCAAATTGTGTAAATGAAAATCTCCAGATTGATTTGCTTCTCTTACTTCTTTAGGGTAAATCTTATTTAACCAATACTTTTTAACAATATATGAAACTCCATAATGATTTAATCCTTGCAAAGAAAATGTCATATTAGAATTTTCTTGCACCTCCCAGTCTAATTTGTCTAAATAATCATCAACTCTGTCTACTGCCTCTTCGCTTATCTCTTCTGCTTCTCTAATTATTCTTCTTTGTTCTCTATAAAGTATAAAAGCTTTAGCAGCAATTGCTTCTCCCTCTAAAATTAATACCTCTTCTATAATATCTTGTATTTGTTCAACAGTGGGAATTTCACCTTTTTTAAATCTTCTATTTAAAATTTGAAGAATTTTATCAGAAATTGCTTGTGTTTTTTTTCCATTACCTTGTTTAGTAGCAGTAATAGCTTTGAAGACTGCGTTCGTAATTTTTTCTTGATTAAAATCTACAATGTCTCCATTTCTTTTTTTGATTTTGAGAATTTTATTTTCCATATACCAATTCTAAACCCCGCCAAAATTATTGTCAACTTTGACAAATATTACAAAGATTGTATTATTGGCTTTTTTCTGGGCAAGTAGCAATAATTGTTAGCCTAATTTCATCTTTAGACAGGTTTTTATCAAATGATGCACCAAAAATCACTTTTGCAGAAGCAGATGTTCTTTTTTTAATAGATTCTGCTATTTTTTTTACTTCAGACAAGTAAAAATTATTATCACCAGAAGCAATATTAAACAAAACACTGCTTGATTTCTCTAAAGGATAATCAGTCAAAGGTGAAAATAAGGCAATGTCTAATGCTTTTGCTATTCTGTCTTTTCCTTTTGCTCTTCCAATACCAAAAAATGCAGATCCACCATCTTTTAAAACCTCTTTTATATCAGCAAAATCTAAATTCATTATTCCTGGACTAGAAATTACATGAGAAATACTTTCAACTGCTTCTTTTAATAATTCATCACATTTTTGAAAAGCAAATTCAATCGATGACTTAGAAGGAATTAACTTAATTAGTTTATCATTAGGAATAATAACCAATGTGTTTATATTTTTTTCTATTTCTTCTAAAGCATTTAAAGCAATTTTTTTTCTTTTTTTTCCTTCAAAAGAAAAAGGCATGGTAGCAATACCAATTGTTAAAACATTTAATTTTTTAGCAATTTCTGAAACTACTGGCATTGCACCAGAACCAGTTCCTCCTCCAAGACCAGCAGTTAAAAAAACAATATCAGTTGTTTTTAAAATATCTTCAATCTCTTTTTCGCTTTCTCTAGCAGAAAGCATTCCTATTTCTGGCTTCATACCAGCTCCTAGCCCTTGAGTTATTTTTTCTCCTATTCTTACTTTTAAGTGAGATTTCTTTTTATTTAAATCTTGAATGTCTGTGTTAAAACTAATTAACTCTATATTTTTAATATTAGAATCAAATAATCTGGAAATTGTATTACATCCAGCCCCACCAATACCAATAACTTTAATTTTTGTATTCATTTTAAGGAATAAAATCTTTAAAGATTTTCATTATCTTTTTTCCAAGCCCTATTCCATTAGATACTTCTACTTCTAATGGCTCTTCTGTGTCATCCATTATTAATCCACAAACAGTGGAAAAAGAACAATCTTTTTCTATTCCAGGCACATTTTTAACATATCCAATCCTGCAAGGAAGATTAAATTCTTTTTTAGCTAATTCTACAATTCCTGGTAATTTAGCTCCTCCCCCAACTAAAACAATTCCCCCTGGCAACAATCCTTGCTTAGAAACTTTTTTAATTTCTTTGTCTATTAAATCAAATATTTCACAGACTCTTGCTTCAATAATCTTGTTTAATTCTTTTTCAGAAAAAACAATAACATTTTTGTTTTTAGCTTTTTTATTGTTTGGGTCTATTTGTATTTTTTCTTCTGAAAAAGGCGAGAGATCCATTTCAATTTTTTTAGTACCATTTTTTAAACAAGAACCATATTCTTTCTTGATTTTTTCTGCTATTTCAATTTCTGTTTTAAAACCAATTGCAATATCATTAGTAATATTAGTTGAACCAACTGGAAAAACTGCTAAATTTAATAAGTTTCCTTCTTCAAAAATAGCAACACTTGAAGCTCCAGCACCAATTGAAACTAGTGCTACTCCTAATTCTTTTTTTGAAGAATCAAGAACCGATCTTGTATCAGCTAAAATTGTAGGAACAAGTATTACTTCTGAGTCTATTCCTCCTTGATTTATTGCTTCCATGACGCTTTCTGTGTCAGAACTAAGAACTGATAAAAGAAAAGCATCTAATTCTAATCTTGTCCCCCTTAATCCTAAAGGATCTTTTATTTCTCTTTCTCCGTCTAAAATCCATTCTTTAGGAAAGGTTGATAATATTTCTTTATTAGTTGACTGAAGATTAACTGCTTTTGCTCCCTGATAGATTCTTTCTATGTCTTCTTGAGATATTTTTCCACCAGCTTGGCTAACATTAATTAATCCTTTAGTACTTATTAACTCTAATTTATTACCATTAATGCTTACATATATTTCTCTTGCTCGGGGAACTTTTTGTTTTTCCATTGCAGATACAAGCTCTGCTATTTTCTTTCCTGTTTCTTGAGGGCTTTTCACTCTTCCTTTTTGAACTCCTGCTGATTCAATAGTTCTTAAAAACAAGACCTCTACAATCTTTCCTGTTTCAACATCTTTTTTTGCTGTAAGAATTTTAATTGTGTTTGTACCAATATCAATTCCCATTACAGCTTGTGTCTTAGCCATATTATTTTACTAAATATTTATCTTGTTTTTTAAACATTTCCTCAGCATCTTTCTTTTCAATATGATCCATACCCATTAAATGAAGTATACCATGAATTAAAACTTTTGATAATTCTTTTTCAAAGTCTTCACCATTCTTCTTAACTTCACTTAAACATATTACTATTTGAGGTAAAGGATCATTAATGGTACCGAAAGACAAAACATCTGTTGCCTTATCAATATTTCTGTATTTTTTGTTTAAAGCTTGAATTTCTTCTTCTTTAACAAAAGCAACCTCAATGTTTTTATTAATTCCTTCTTCTTTAAGAACTTTGTGAGCAGTAGATACTAATAGCTTCTCATCAACTTCAAAATCCTTATCTAGGTTTACTATATCAATCATTAAGTATATTTTACTAGATTAAGAAAATAAATCAAGTGTTATTTATAAAACCTAATTCCCAGTTGATAAAAATTGTTTTTTATCTCTACTCCAATCAAGAATGACTTGGTATGTTGTAAAATTTACTTCCTCTTTATTCGTTATGTTATAATTTTCATCATAAACTGGATTACCATTAAATTTTTCCTTTTCAAATATTATTTCTTTATCCTCGTCGCTATCTATGTTTTCAAACGTTATTGTTTTTACACTATCAAATACTTTTTCTTCCACGTAACCATCTTTTTCATTTCCCTTATATGTTGAACCTTCCCAAACACTAATCAATTCATATGATTGTATAAGTTCTCCATCAATTACCCTAAAAAGATAATACTCTGTAGAACAACCAACAAAACTAGAACTTCCGCACCCCCATCTGCTACCTATAAAAAAGGGTTTTTCACTACTAATCAACTCAATAGGATCAATGGAAAAATTATTAGCATCTCTTATTACAGAATGAGTAGAAAAATAAAAAATTTTGAAACTTTTATCTTCTTTTTCTGTAATTATTAAAAAATCATTAAATCCTTTATTTTCTTTATAACTTAAACCCTTCAAACCATCTTCAAAATTAATTTTACAATTATCTTTACAAAAAGAAATGATGGCTATTTGATTATTAGAGTATTTATCAAAAGATCCTCTTCGAATCAATACTTGTTCAAACTCAATATTAACTCTTTCTTCAATATATTTTTTAAGCTTCTCTTTAGAATTAAATATTTCTAAAGACATTCCTTTTTCTAAATCAGAAAAATCTTTATCCTCTAACAACACTACTGGGCATTCATATTTTTCCGGATATTCACAGTTAAAACCTGCACTATATATCAAATAATTTTTAGTTAATTTAATTGAAGACATAACACAAGTTGAACATCCACCATGTGTTCCCATTTCTTGCTTATTTTTATCGCAAGAATAAACACTGTATCCTTCTGGTGCAACATAATTATAAGGAGTTTCTTCGTCGGGACAATATGCTTCTGTCCAAAATTCAATTGAAGCAGGTAAATGATTTGTAATTATTTCTGTGGCTCTAAAAAAAACTTTAGGATCTTCTTCAAGGCTCTCCTCAATACTTTGTTTATTATTTATTTCTTCTATAGACTGATTATTACCTTCTTCTTGTTTTTCTGTTTCTTCTTTTGATGAAAACAGTTCTTTTTGCTCATCTACTTTATTCGAAATAAAACCGCTTACTGCAACTGCAATAATAATAACTATTCCTATGCCTAAAATTTTAATAAATCCTCTTTGATTCATATTGGTTTATTCATAATATTAAATTATTATATCATAAAAAATAAAGTTTATAAACTTTGTCAAAATAAGGAAAACATATAAACTCACAAAAAAACAGGGTTTCCCCTGTTCTTATTGTAATTCTTCTTTAACTATTTTTGCTACTAAGTTCCCATCTGCTTTTCCTTTTGTTTTTGGAACAATTTCCTTCATTATTAATCCAATATCTTTTTGACTTACTGCTTTTGTTTTCTCTTTTGCTTCTTTAACTATTATCCTAATCTCTTCTTCAGTTAATTCTTTGGGTAAGTATTTTTTTAAAACCTCTAATTCTTTATTCTCGTTTTCTACTAAATCAAATCTTCCTCCAGCTTCAAAAGACTGAATGCTATCTCTTCTCTTTTTAACTTCACCGGAAACAGCTTCAATTACTTCTTCTTCAGTTAAAACACTTTTTTCATCTAACTCACTATCATTTAATTGAGGATTCTCATTAGCAAGCTTTAATCTTTTGTCTTTTCCTTTATTTACAATAGACGAAACAAGCATCCTTAAAACAGATACTCCAGTTTCATTCTTGTCTTTTTGAAAAGAAATCAAATCTTTTTTAATTTCTTCTAATAACATAGAATTATTTTTTTCCTAATTTTTTTAATTTTTCAAACTTTTTAGTTTTTTCTAGCTTTACCAAAGCAGCTCTTTTGTTTAAGTTTTCACTTTTTAGTCTTTCACGAAACCTTCTTTTTCTAGCCTCGATCAAAACACCACTTTTTTGAACAGCTTTAGTAAAACGATAAACTAAAGATTGAGAAGTTTCTTTTTGTTGTTTTTGAATCTTCATAATTTTACTTTAATCTTTTTTTAACTTCTTTAACCATTTCTTTAATATTAACCTCTGCTTGTTTACCTGTTTCCATGTCTCTAATAATTACCATGTCTCTTAAAGCTTCTTTTTGTCCAATAATAATTACAATATTAATGTTTAATTTATTGGCCCTGCTTAATTGAGCTTTTAAAGAATCTTTGCTAAAAGATTCTGTTGCTTTAATCCCTGCTTTTCTTAATTCTTCAAAAATTAGTAAGCCTTTCTTTTTAGCCAATGGCCCTATTTGAGAAATAAAAACTTTAGGCATAGAAGCGTAAACACCCTCTACTTTTCTTGCTTTCATAGCAGAAACAATTCTTTCTATTCCTGCAGCTGCTCCACAAGAAGGAATGTTTGCTTTTCCTAAAACCTTTGACAGGATATCATATCTTCCGCCTCCTGCCAAGACCCCAGTTCCTTCTTCCTCGGTTACTGGTGCTTCTATTTCAAAAACAGTTCTTGTGTAATAATCTAATCCTCTTACTAAAAATGGATCTAAAGTAAAAGGAATTTTCAACTCTTCTAAATACTCTAAAACACTTTTCAAATGAGTTTTACAGTCTTCACATAAATAATCAATAATTTGCGGCCCTTCATTCATCAATTCTTTACACTTTTCGTCCTTACAATCAAGAACCCTTAAAGGATTTGTTTTTGTTCTTCTTAAACAGTCTTTACAAAATTCATTCTTTTTTGATCTTAAAAATTTAACCAATGCTTTTCTATATTCTCCTCGACAATTTTCATCACCAATTGAATTAATTTTTACAATACTATCATTTATTCCTAAGTCACACAAAATGTTATACATAATAACAATGGTTTGCGCATCAACAATTGCTTCTTTATCTCCTAAAACTTCAAAACCATATTGCCAAAATTGCCTATACCTTCCTGCTTGAGGTTTTTCATGTCTAAAAAATGGTCCATGATACCATAACTTTATTGGTTGAGGATAAGTATTAAGTCCGTGTTCAAGATAAGCACGCATAATTGGTGCAGTTCCTTCTGGTCTTAAAGCTAAAGCATCTTTTCCTTCTTTTGTTCTTAAAATATACATTTCTTTTTCCACTATATCAGTATTCATTCCAATACTACGACTAAACAATTCAGCGTTCTCAAGAATAGGTGTGTCTATTTTTTCAAATCCATAAAAATCAAAAGCTTTTTCTATTGTTTTATATACTTTTTGAAAATATACTTGATCCTGAGGTAAAATATCATGCATTCCTGTTGGAGTTTGAAATTTAATTTTGGCCATAACTATTTTTTAAACTTAATAAATTAGAAAGGAAATCAAAAGCAGAAAGCTTAACAAAAACCTTTCCAACTATGTTTTTTCTTGGAACTGAGCCCCAAATTCTAGAATCAGAGGAATAATTCCTATTGTCTCCCATAACAAAATATTCTTCTTTGTTTAACTGAATTGAAAAATTATTATTTCTTTCCCATTCACTTTTAACTTTTTCAGATAAATAACCTTCTTCAAGCTTAAAAGTTTCATTTTCTTTAGTAATAAACACTTCTCCATCAATAATATCTACTTTTTCTCCAGGCAAACCTATTATTCTCTTAATATACTTATATCTTGTGTCTTTAGGGTATTTAAACACTATTACTTCTTGTCTTTCTGGTTCTCTTAGCTTATATGACAATTCATCAATAATTAAATAATCAGCATCGTGAAAATTAGGGTCCATTGAAGCACCACTAACAACAAAAGGTTGAAATA
>JAQUWR010000023.1 GCA_028692745.1 Minisyncoccota bacterium | reverse complement strand
CTAATCTGTAGGTTGTGCGTTCGATTCGCACCGAGGACACAAGGTTTTTTAAATGGTGACTATAGTGTAATGGCAGCACAGGACCCTGTGAAGGTCTTAGTACGGGTTCAAATCCCGTTAGCCACCCAGCGTTTTATGCCCCATGATATAAATTAAATATCAAGACAAAAGGATCTCTGCAAGAACCTTTTTTTTCTTGCTAAGTATTTAGTTTTAATTTACAATTAAAATAATACAAATCTAACTTTATAAAAAAATAACCGAGGTCATAGACTAGAAGTCTGCTCGGGATTTTACAGTCTTTTCTGACTTTTTCAAAAGTACTGGAACCCATTAGGGTCCCATTTGGCCCTTAATCCGATCTTGAGATCAGGATACAAGGACTTTACCTCGTGGATCATCCACAAGACATTGTCCTTTCTTGGAGGAAGCCAGTCGCATTCGCGAACTGGAGAATACATCCTCCAAGTCCAGAACTCATTCTCGGACTTTCCTCCCTCAACGATATCTTCAGCAAGCTGAAGCATATCATCGAGGGCAGTATCCCCAAACACAGGTGTCCGAATATCTACTAAGACCCCGGCGTCGCTCAGAAAATCCTGAACTTGCAGAGATCTTTTATACATCCTTTCTCCCTGTTCTAGAGAAATTCCTGCCACCTCTCCCATACGGGAAGGAAGTGCCTTTAGGTCAATCGCCGCCGACTCCAGGAATGGAGCCATACGACGAATAAACTCAAGGGAACTTCCATTGTGCGCAATGCTTATTTTTTGATTATAAGTATTACGCATATAGGTAGCAATTGTTAAGCTTTCTTTGGGAAACATTACTGGGTCTCCTCCAGAAAGCCTCACAATCTCTTTCTTTTTTACTGCATCGTCACAAACGATAAACAGTTTTTCCATTGAAACATCAATGGCAGATATTATTCCACCATCTTTATCCCTAAACTGTCCATCTCTCTTGCAGTAAGGGCAAGAAAAATTACATGCCCCAAAAGAGATTATTCGGCCATCTTTTATGGCCTTGCCCATTGCTTTATAAAAATACAATGGACGAATTTCTCCTCCTGGGTTTCCGTAATAAGGAATAATTAACATTACATTCACCCCAGAAGTTTATTCGCAAAAGCATCACTAAGCTTTTCGGCTTTTGCGAGTTCGGTATCGAGAACAAGAGTCATCTTATATGTCCCGTTCTCGTATTTGTATACTTTTACGGGCACCCAATTTGCGAAACTGGTGCCCACAAAAGTGGCTATCTCGACAGGCCCTGCAAAAAAAACAAGGGCTTCTGTCGCTCCGAGACCACTAGCTCTTTTTCTGAGCTTATTAATCTCCTGCATAGCAAGAGGATAATCTCGGGTTTCTAAATAACTATCATACACCCAGTTTAAAACTGGAATGTTACAGTTATTCTGCTGCAGAAATGTTTCTACTGCAGCAACTGGATCCCGCCCAATACCAATTACAATGGCAACGGGGCGATTTCCAGTTTTTTTCGCAAAGCTTTCCAGCTTCTTTTTGTGGTTAATTTTTACCACAAGAAGCTTACTCCCTGCCCAAACAATGAACAAGAAGCTGAATATGTCCCATATATTATCCAAGACATATTCAATAATGGATCCTATTGTCTCCACTTTTCTCACCTTTTATATTATATAATAATAACTACTATTTGTCAATAGTTTATATAAGCATATATTATAATTTTTAAAATAAAAAAACAGAACAAATAATGTTCTGGATTTTAACGTCTGATCTGACGATTCAATCCTTACTCTTTTGAGTAAGGACGAACAAACCCCGCGTGCCTGAAGACAAATGTCTTCTTCACGCTGCCGTCCTCCTGGACGGCTTCTACACTCTCTCTCTTGGAGAAAGCATAGACTGGCTCGATTCCTCGAGCCAGGAGCTCCTCTTCCAGATACCTCTGGAAGTAACCAGCTCCACCGATCATGGCGCTGTCTGCGCCACTTTCGGAAGCGATCTCCGCGATGCGCACCGCACGGGTGCGCATCTCTTCGTCGCTAGGAATCTCATTAAATGTAATGAGATTCCTTACCTCCTTCTGAGTCTCCTCAGAAGGTTCTATACAACCCTGCTCGGGCAGGGCATTGTGCTGGGTCAAATTGACCCTATGATTTGCCATTATTTTTTCTCCTTCCTTCTGTTTTTAGGCACATAAAGGAAAAGCCTTATGCTCAACAAATTGAGCAATAAGCTAAAGATTCTTTAAAATCTTCAGGTTACTACTCAACTTATTGATTTATTCATTTTTCAAGGTACATTTATTTTATAACATAATGTTAAATATTTGTCAAGTGTTTTGTAAACACAAAGAGGATTAATTGGAGATTGGAACGATAACTTCCACTTTCCAATACCCTCCATGCATTCCCGGAGAATGACTAGAAGCAATTATCTTTGCTTCTTTGGGAATAAGCACTACTGGCTTATACCATCCTCCTTCTTCACCAGGAGATATTTTCACTTCTTTACCTTCACTGGTATAACCCGTCTTAGGTTCTTCCCAGTATCCTTCTCTGATTGCACGATTGGTTGGTGAACCAAAAGAAATAATTACTGTTTCACTAGTAATATTTTCTTTTTCTACCGAAAGAGAAAACTCTTCAATTTTATCCAATCTCTCTGCTGTCTTTTTATACTCTCTACCGATGATTTCTTTGCAGGTATCGACAGAAAGACCTAGACTCTCAGCGACTTCACCCCACGATTCCAAATTTTCTCCCCAAACTCCATGCATTGGAGAAAGGAAATACAAAGCCCTTACTCCAGGAACCATTTCAAGCTCGTAAGTAGTGTTAGACCACTTTCCGTTCTTTTCATATCTTGATTTTGCAATCACGCAAAACCCTTCAATGTCCCTACCATTAAACCTTGCAATTTTGTCTCCTTTTGCAAGATATAATCTGGGTTCTCTTCCTGCACTACAACTTCCATCATTGTACTCGTATCTCATTTCTATTCTCCTGTTCGTTATAAACAAACCAAAAAATATTATATAATATTATTATTTTTTTGTCAATACTTTAAAATAAAAAATCTTCTAGGGCTTCTTTGAATCTGTCTTATTATATTAAATCAAAATATTCTTCTTCTGATTTTTTTAGTAAAATCTAAAATTCTTCTTTTAATAATTTCAATAAAACTTCTTTTACTTAAGAATATCGTCAAAAGAAGTATTGTAAAATCTTAAATTAAAACTTTAGAATATATATTGAATCTTTATTATTTTTTTCAAATACAGTTCTAACGTCCTCCACGATGGCACCCAGCGAATTAATTAATCTTATTAAACCAAGATTTAATTTTTTGAAATAATTCTTTCTCTGCTCCATTGAAAGAATGTCCTGTCTTGAATAATTTAATTTCATTTAAATTGTTATTTAATTTGTTGTTAAGTAATTTTATTATATCCTTTGGTTCATTATAAAAAGAATCCTCTTCTCCTATTGCAATAAATATTGGTTTTTGAATTTTAGACAAAATGCAAAAATCCGAATTATTGTCATGGAAGGGAAAAACATTTTCGCTACTATCTTCACCATATAAACTAATAAATCTTTTATAAGAAACTGGAAAATCCATTCTTGGATCACATAACAGTTCATTACCCTTTCCTTCGCGAACATATTTTAAAGAATTATTCATTAATTTATAAAAATCATTTCCTAGTTCCTTTTTCATAATTGATATATTGCTTCCAGGTGAAATAAAAATACCTCCCTTAATCATTTTGTTATTATTATTTTTTGATAAATAAAAACCAGCCTTATCTGCCCCCAAACTAATACCCATTAAAAATACTTTTTTAAATCCTTTTTCTTTCAAGAATTTTAATGCCCCATTTATATCGAATATACAATCTTCAAAATTTTCCTTGGCCGAACCGATAACCTTATAACTACCGTCTGTTTTCGAAATAATATTTAGAATATCGTGTCCTCTTGTATTTAAAGACAATATACCACAACCAATCTCCTCCATGCACTCTATAAGATTAGTATTTTTATAAAAATTTCCAGGAAAGCCATGGATAAAAATTATTGCCAAATCCTTATCATTAGCATTAAAAAATAATCCATCTAAAACGAAATTATCTTTTGTAATTATTTTTTCTACGGAAAACATCATAATTTTATTTATATTATATAAAAAAAGAGCTGTTTAGTCCAGCTCTAACACTTTGTCCAGTTATTCCCACATTCTACTCCGAAGTGCAACATTGTAGAAAACACAAAAGGACATCTTTCTGGTATAGTAGTTATGGTCTAGATAACAAACTAAATCAATAAAAAGATGTCCTACAAACATATTACACTA
>JAQUWR010000011.1:3799-21654 GCA_028692745.1 Minisyncoccota bacterium | reverse complement strand
AAAACACCCTTTGATTAGCGAAATCCTTTCCATAAGCGAAATAAATATTCATCATAAAATAGAAACAACTAATATTTTATTAAACGAAAATAATAGTTATATTTGGGGTAAAACAGGATTTACTGATAAAGCAGGAGAATGTATTGTTTTAATAATGCAAAGACCCTTTTCAAATGATAAAAATAGTTATATTATAAACATAATCATTAATTCCAAAGATAGGTTTAGAGATGCAAGAATTATGGAACAATGGATTAAAGAATCATTTTATTGGTAATCATGTCAATATTTACATTTAATGCAATTAAAATATTATCCTTAGCTACTTTTTCCTCTATTGTATCAATCTTTATTGCTAAATTTTTGATTGATTTTTTATACAAGATAAAATTCTGGAAAAAAAAAGCTAGAACCACTGCTATTGATGGTAAAAAAGCAGATGTTTTTCTTTCAATGCACAAAGAAAAAGAAACAACTGTTCCTCGGGGAGGAGGAATTATTATTTGGCTAAGTATGTTGATTATTATTTCATTAATAATCATTTTAAATTACTTTTTTGATATTTGGTGGTTAAAGGATTTAAACTTTTTATCTAGAGAACAAACCTGGATTCCTATTTTTGCTTTAATCGCAGCATCAATTATTGGACTAATTGATGATATTTTAGTTGTTTACGGAAAAGGTAAATATGTTGGAGGGGGATTAAAATTTAGAACAAGGTTTCTCCTTGTTACTTTAATTGGTTTAATTGGTGGAATTTGGTTTTATTATAAGCTGGGATGGAGTTCTATTCATGTTCCAGTATTACTTAATTTTCCTTCTGGTTTTGATATTGAGCTTGGTATTTGGTATATTCTATTATTTATTATAGTTTGTTTAGCGTCATGGGCGAGTGGAGTTGTTGACGGAATAGATGGTTTATCAGGTGGAGTTTTTAGTTCAATCTTTGGAGCTTTTGCTATTATTGCTTTTGCTCAAGGTCAAATTGAATTAGCTAGTTTTTGTGCAGTTATTTTAGGAGCAGTATTTAGTTTTTTATGGTTTAATATTCCGCCAGCTAAATTTTATATGGGAGAAACTGGTATTTTAGGCCTATCAATTACAATGGCTACCATTGCCTTTATAACTGATTCTGTGGTGATTTTGCCTATTATTGGGGGAATATTAGTGCTTGAAACAGGATCAGTCATTATACAGCTTTTATCAAAGAAATTTAGAGGTAAAAAAATATGGCTTTCAACACCAATTCATCATCACCTTGAAGCAATTGGTTGGACTGGATCACAAATTACAATGCGTTTTTGGATAGTTAGTGTTGTTTTGGCTTTGCTGGGAGTTTCTATTAAATTGTTAACATGAATTTAAGAAAAAAATATCCAGTTTTTATATACGAAAGTTTTTCTTTTAAAAAAATCAATAAAGATCTTGAGGTTAATTTTGTTTTTAAAACAGAAGATATTGTTTTTAATCCAAAAATATTAATTAAAAACATTAAAACAAAAAAAGATATCTCTAATCTTGTTTTTAATTTAGGCATGATTGAAATGTTTAGTTATTGGAAATCAGTTTGTTCTCCTAAAATTTTAGTTAAGTGTGGTAATTTAGATTCTTATCAAAAAAAATGGTGGGAAAAACTATTATTAAACGGAATGGGTCAATTTTTCTATGAGAATAAGATTAATTTTAAAGAAAAAGATTTTATTTGCTTTGAATCAGAAGGAAAAAAGAATGATAAAAGAATAAAAGTAAGAGGAGACAAGGCAATGGTTTTAATTGGTGGAGGAAAAGATTCTGCAGTGGCTCTAGAATTAACTAAAAGAGCAAAAAAGAATGTATCTTGTTTTGCATTAAATCCAACCAAACAAATTGAAAAAATGACTAAAGATTGTGAATTAATTATAGTTAAAAGAGAAATAGATAAAAAACTTTTAAAAATGAATAGAAGTGGTTATTATAATGGACACACTCCTTTTGTTGCTTATCTTTCTTTTTTAAGTGTAATTATTTCTGCGCTATTTGATAAAAAATACATTATTTTAGGAAACGAAGAAAGTTCCAATGAGGGAAATGTTAAATATTTAAATAAAAATATTAATCATCAATATTCAAAGAGTTTCGAGTTTGAAAATGATTTTAGAGAATATGTAAAGAAATACTTAATTAATGATGTTGAATATTTTAGTATATTAAGGCCTTTTTATGAATTACAGATTGCTCAGATGTTTTCTAATATGCCAAAGTATTTTAATGTTTTTTTGAGTTGTAATGAAGCTCAAAAAACATATTCAGGGACTAAGAAGAAAATAGGGAAGTGGTGTTGTAATTGTTCTAAATGTCTTTTTGTTTTTACTGCTCTTTATCCTTTTGTCGAAGAAAAAGAATTAATTAAAATATTTAAAGAGAACTTATTAGACAAAAAAGAATTATCAGGAATAATGATGGAATTATTAGGAGAAAAGAATATTAAACCATTTGAATGCGTTGGAACAAAAAAAGAAACATTAGTTGCTTTTTATCTTTCATGGAAAAAGAATAATAAATTAGCTTTATTAAAACAATTTGAGAAAAAAGTTTTAAAGAAGTATCCTCAAATTGAAAAGTATTCAAAAGAAATAATGGGGCATTGGGGTAAGAACAATTTGCCTAAAGGTTTTGATGTTGGTATAATGGATTTAACTTGACACGATACCTTTTTATTATATAATTAAATTACCTTGAAAACAGAAAATTAATTTCTGAAGAAAGAATGATTCTTGTGGGTACTCCAAACCTAGGAATTGATTTCGGTCTCTTCAAGAATTTAACTTTTATGTTCTTGGCAAAGATCTTCGATGTACCGGTGATTTTTCAGATTATGAAAGACAGTAATTTCATTTATTCTATTAACTTTAATGGAATTCCTGAAAAAGCTATCTATATTTCTGGAGAAGAAGATAAGACTGTTTCCAGAGATTCATCTGATCCTCTTGGAATTGGTATCGTTGTCCCAAATTGTGGACACAAGCTATTTCCTCGCGAAAAAGAAAAGCTGAAAAATAGCGCAATTCCTTATGTAAGGGAAATTCTCGAAAAAAACCTCGAGAATAAATAATGGTCTTTTTTTTGTTTCTATGATAAAATGCCATTATATGAAGATAAATCAACTAAAAGATAAAAGCATATTAATTCTTGGTTTTGGCTTAGAAGGAAAGAGCACTTTTACTTTTTTAAGAAAGCATTTTCCTAAAAAAGAATTATTTATTGCTGATATTAATGATGTAAAAGATTCAAAACTAAAGAATGTAAATTGGATTATAGGAAAAGATTATTTGTCTTCAATTAAAGATTTTGATGTTGTTATTAGGTCTCCAGGAATTCCTTTAAATAAATTGAAAAAACATTCCTGTATCACAAGTCAAACAGAATTATTTTTAAACAACTCAAAAGCAACTGTTATTGGGGTTACTGGCACAAAAGGAAAAAGCACTACTTCTTCATTAATTTATCACGTTTTAAAGAAAAACAATCTTAATGCTTATTTAATAGGAAACATTGAAAATCCAGCTTTATCTTGTTTAGATGTTAAAAAAGGAATTTTTGTATATGAAATGTCTTGCCATCAGCTTGATGGTTTAAAAATTAGCCCCAATATTGCTGTTTTTTTAAATATTTATCCAGAGCATTTAGATTATTATTCTAGCTTTAAAGCATATTTTAAAGCTAAAGCAAATATTGCCATTCATCAAAAGCCCAAAGATTTATTTATTTTTAATCCTAAGTTTAAATTAATTAATGATTTAAAGGTTTTATCAAAAAGAATTCCTATTCTTGATTACGATGAAGTTTTTATTAATAATCCTTGGTTAATTGATATTACTCATAAAGACAACATGATTGCTGTTTTTAGGGCGTGTGAAAATTATATTACAATGGATAAAATATTGAAAGCTTTAAAAAGTTTTAAAAAACTTCCGCATCGATTAGAATATGTAGGAGAATTTAATAATATATATTTTTATGATGATTCTATTTCAACCATTCCCGAATCAACAATTTATGCCCTAGATAAACTTGGAGATGACGTGGAAACATTAATTATTGGTGGTCAAGACAGAGGAATTGATTTTAAAAAATTAGGAAAAAGAATCACTGAAAGTAAAATTAATAATTTAATTGTTTTTCCTGAATCAGGAGAAAAGATCTTAAAATTAGTAAAAAGAAAAATTAAATATTACTCTACTTCTTCAATGGAAAAAGCAGTTAATTATTGTTTTAAAAACACTAATAAGAATAAAATTTGTTTGTTATCTAATGCTTCTCCTAGTTATGGGATTTTTAAGAATTTTAAAGAAAGAGGAGATTTGTTTAAAAAATACATAAAGGAATATGAAGAAAAAAAGTAAACCAGATATATTTTTATTAGTTTTAATTTCTTTATTGATTTTAATAGGAATTTTAGCCTTAGCTAATGTTTCTGTTCCAGTTTCTTTAAAAGTTGTTGGAAACGCTGGATATTATCTAACTCATCAACTATTATATGGTTTTTTACCAGGAATTATTGTGGGTTTAATTATATATTTTAAAGTTCCCTTAAAAACCATTAAAAAATTAGCTTTTCCTTTTTTTATAATATCTTACATATTAATGTTTACGGTTTTAATTCCAGGTATAGGAAGAGCTGAATTAGGAGCTGCAAGATGGGCTGATGTCGGTCCTTTTAGCTTCCAACCGTCAGAAATATTAAAATTAACATCAATAATTTATCTTTCTGCTTTATTAAGTTCTTTTAAGCAAAGAAATATTTTTGTAACATTTCTTTTTTTTGTTGGTTTAATTTTTATATCTTTAATTATTCAAAACAATTTAAGCACCTTGATTATTATTTCTACTATTTCTTTTGCAATATTTTTATCAGCTAAGACAAAAATTAAGTATAATTTAATACTTTGGGGATTAAGCTTGGCAGGTTTTGTTATGATGATTTTATTTGCTCCCTACAGAGTACAAAGATTAACCACTTATTTAAATCCAGAAACAGATGTTTTGGGGTCGGGATACCAAATGCATCAATCAACAATATCAATTGGTTCAGGAGGGTTAACTGGAATAGGATTAGGTTTAAGCGAGCAAAAATATGGCTTTGTTTCTCAGCCAATGTCTGATTGTATTTTTGCTGTATTTGCAGAAGAAACTGGTTTTATTGGAGCATCATTATTAGTAATTTTATTTCTTACCTTTACTTATTCTTGTTTTTCTTTGGCTAAAAGAAAAAACGATATGTTTCCTAAATTAATTGTTGTTGGAATTGGTTCTTGGATTACTGTTCAGGCTTTTGTAAATATTGGGGCAATGGTTAATCTTTTACCCTTAAGTGGAACGCCTTTACCATTTTTAAGTTATGGAGGAACCCATATTGTTTTAGAATTAATTGCTTGTTCTATTCTTTTGAAAATATCTTCTGATTGCAGCTCTTGTTAAAAGAATGAAAAAATACTATATTAAAAATATATGAAAATTGTTTTTACAGGCGGAGGCACTGGCGGTCATATTTTTCCTATTATCGCTGTTACTAGAGCATTAAAAAAGATTGGTCCTTTTGGTATGCAATATATATATATTGGCCCAAAAGATAATTACTCTAAAGATGCTCTTGAAAAAGAAGAAATCTCTACCTATTATATTTTATCAGGAAAAATTAGGAGGTATTTTACTATACCTGATTTTTTTGCAAATATTATTGATATATTTTTTAGAATTCCTTTAGGGATAATTCAGTCTTTTTATCTAATATTTACCATCTCTCCTGACCTTATCTTTAGTAAAGGAGGTTATGGATCAGTTCCCACGGTTATTGCTGGGTGGATTTTAGGTGTGCCAATTTATCTTCACGAATCAGATGTTTCTCCTGGTTTAGCTAATAGATTATTGGCTAAATTTAGTAAAGAAATATTTGTTTCTTTTCCAGTAAAAGATATTGAATATTTTCCAATGAACAAAATGCTTAAAGTTGGAAATCCAACCAGAGAGTATTTAATGAATGGAAATAAAGAAAGAGCCAAAGAAGTTTTTAAATTAAAAGGAGAAAAGCCATTAATATTAATATTAGGAGGATCTCAAGGAAGTCAAAGAATTAATGATTTGATAATGGAAATATTGCCTCAATTACTTACAAATTATGAAATCATTCATCAAACCGGACAAAGAGATTTAAAAAGAGTGGAAAAACAAACAAATGCTTTGATTTCTGGTTCTTTAAAAGAAAGTTATCATTTGGTATCGTTTTTAAAAGAAGATGAGATAAGAAATGCTTATGCCGTTGCTGATTGTGTGGTGTCAAGGGCTGGATCTGGTATTATTTTTGAATTAGCTATGTTAAAAAAACCAAGCATACTGATTCCTTTGCCAGAAGCAGCTCAAAACCATCAAGCTAAAAATGCTTATACTTATGCAAAGTATAATGCGTGTATTGTTTTAGAGGAAAACAATTTAACACCTAATTTCTTTTTAAAAAGAATTAATGATTTGTTTGAATTTAACCGTCTTGAAGACATGAAAAAAGGAGCAGAAAATTTTGCTAAACCATATGCAGCTGATATTATTGCTAAATATTTATTAGATTTTTTAATAAAATGACGCCTAAAAAAGAAGAAAAAAGAATAAGAACTAGATATGCACCATCTCCAACTGGTCCATTACATATTGGTGGAGTAAGAACTGCTTTATTTAATTATTTGTTTGCTAAGAAAAATAATGGAGATTTTATTTTACGTATTGAAGATACTGATAAAGAAAGATCAACAAAAGAATACGAACAGCAATTACTTAAAGCCTTAGAATGGTTTAATTTAAAATGGGACGAAGGGCCAGTATTATCAGATCAAAAAGAAATTGATTTTGGTTCGCATTATATTGGAGAATGTGCTCCTTATAGGCAAAGTGAAAGAGGGGAGGTTTACAAAAAATATTTACAGAAATTACTAGACGAAAACAATGCTTATTATTGTTTTTGTACAAAAGAAGAAGTTGAAGCTCAAAAACAATATTTAATGTCAATTGGTGAGTCACCTATTTATTTAGGAAAATGTAGATCATTAACCAAAGAACAAGCTGAAGAATTAAAAAAGCAAGGAAAAGATTGTGTAATTAGATTTAGAACATCTGAAAATATTAAAATTAAATTTAATGATTTAATTAGGGGAGACATTGAAATTAATTCAGCAACAATGGGAGACTTTGTTATTGCTAAAGACCTAGATACGCCTTTGTATAATTTTACTTGTGCAGTTGATGATGCAGAAATGCAAATATCCCATGTTATTAGAGGAGAAGATCATATTTCCAACACACCCAAACAAATCCTTTTATTAAAAGCATTGGGTTTTGATGAGCCTAAGTATGCTCATTTACCATTAATTTTAAACGAACAAAGAAAAAAGCTTTCCAAAAGAGATGGAAAAACATCAGTTGATGAATATATTAACGGAGGATATTTACCTGAAGCCTCAATAAACTTTATTGCTCTTTTAGGGTGGAACCCAGGAGACAATAGAGAGATTTTTTCTTTAGAAGAATTAATTAAAGAGTTTTCTTTAGAAAAAATACAAAAAGCAGGAGCAGTATTTAATATTGAAAAGCTTGATTGGATTAATGGTTTGTATTTAAGGAAAAAATCCATTAAGGAATTAACAAATCTTTGCATTCCTTTTTTAAGTGATTTTATTGAAAAAACATCAATAGAAACATTTAAGATAAAACAAACAGGAGAAGAGATTTCAGTTGAATGGTTAGAAAGAATTATTGTTCTTTATCAAGAAAGATTAAAAAAGTTAAGTGAAATTACTGAAATGATTGATTTATTCTTTGTTAATGATTTGAATTATCCAAAAGAATTGATAAAATGGAAAGAAATGGATGATAGTCAAATTATTCAATCACTAGAAACTTCGTTAATGGTTTTGTCTCAAATAGAAGATTTTAGCGCAGAAAACATTCAAGCTCAATTATTTAAAGAAGCAGAAAAAATGGAAAACAAGGGTAATCTATTGTGGCCTTTAAGAGTTGCTTTGACTGGAAAAAAGAATTCTGCTCCTCCATTTCAAATAGCCGAAGTATTAGGAAAAGAAAAAACAATTCAAAGAATTAAAAAAGCAATAAAATTAATAGAACATGAATAAATTATTTATCGTAATTATTTTAATGTTATTTGTAGGATTTTCTTGTTATGCTAGTGATGGATTTATTGATTCTTTTATAAATAAAATAATGTATTTGAAAGATTGGTTTATGAATGGTGAATTTAAGCAAGAATTTAATAAAGAATTAGAAGAAATAAAAGCAGAAATACCAGGCTTAATAGCTAAAGCTAAAGAATTATTGCCTCAAAAGTAATATTAAGCTATAGTAACTATATATGATTTCAAAGATTGCAAAGCTAGCTAATTTAATAATTGATGAAAAAGACTTAGACAAATTTGAGAAAGATTTTTCTTCTATTTTAGCTTATGTTAATAAATTAGAAGAACTTGATGTTTCTGGTATTGAAGAAACAGCTAATTTATCTTGCGTTGAAAATGTTTTTAGAGATGATATTGAAGAAAGAAAAGAAACAAAAGAATTATTAGACTTAATGCCAGAGAAAAAAGATAACTATTTACAAGTTAATGAGGTTTTTGAAGAAAATGATTGATTTAACAAATCTTACAATTAAAAAAGCTCATGAAGGATTAAAGGAAAAGAGATTTTCTTCTGTTGAGTTAACTAAAGTTTTTTTAGATAAAATTAACACTAAGGATAAAGAAATTAAAGCCTATTTAACCATTACTCCTGAGTTAGCTTTAAAACAAGCTGAAAATGCTGACAAAAAGATTAAAAAAGGAGAAATTGATATTTTAACAGGTATTCCTTGTGCCATCAAAGATAACTTAATGATTAAAGGAGTTAGGTGTACTGCTGGTTCTAGGTTTTTAGATAAATATATTGCTCCATACAATGCAACTGTTGTTGATAAGTTAAAAGATTGTGTGTTTTTGGGAAAAACAAACTTAGATGAATTTGCTATGGGATCTTCTTGTGAAAAATCAGCATATTTTCCAACCCACAATCCTCATGACTTAGAAAGAGTGCCTGGAGGCTCTTCAGGAGGCTCAGCAGCAGCTGTTGCAGCTGATGAGTGTGTATTTGCTTTAGGTTCTGATACAGGAGGCTCTATCAGACAACCAGCCTGTTTTTGTGGAATTACTGGATTAAAACCAACCTATGGAACTGTTTCAAGATATGGTTTAATTGCTTTTGCTTCTTCACTTGATCAAATTGGACCAATGACTAAAAATATTGAGGATGCAGAAATTGTATTTAATGCAATTAAAGGAAAAGACAAAATGGATTCAACTAGTTGTAATGAGAACAGAAATAAAGATTTAAAAGAAATTAGAATTGGTGTCCCTAAAGAGTATTTTGGAAAAGGACTTGATCCTGAAATTGAAAAAGCTGTTAAAAATGCAATTAGTTTTTATGAAAAGAGTGACGCTAAAATAGTGGAAATAAGTCTTCCTCATACTGATTATGCTTTAGCTTGTTATTATATTATTGCTCCATCAGAAGCTAGTGCTAATTTAGCAAGATTTGATGGAATAAGGTATAGTAAAGTAGCTGATGGAGAAAACTTGATTGATTATTATTTACAAAACAAAACAAAAGGATTTGGAGCAGAGGTTAAAAAAAGAATAATATTAGGAACATATACTTTATCAGCTGGATATTATGATGCTTATTATAAAAAAGCTCTTAAAGTAAGGACATTAATTAAAAAAGACTTTGAGGAAGCTTTTAAAAAAGTAGATGTTATTATTGGTCCTACATCTCCTTGTTTACCTTTTAAGATAGGGGAGATGGTTGATGATCCATTAGCCATGTATTTGTCTGATATTTATACTGTCTCAGTTAATTTAGCAGGTTTACCAGCAATTTCTATTCCTTGTGGAGAAAGCAATGGATTGCCAATTGGAATGCAATTAATTGCACCTGCTTTTATGGAGAATAATTTATTTAAAATAGCTAAATTATATGACAATACAAGAAATTAATACATTTTTAACTTCTTCTGAATTAAGTAATTTTCTTTTTCCCTTGAAAGTAGTGTTTATATTATTGTCTTTGATAATGATTTTTCTTATTGTTTATTATCTTTATAAGCAAAATTTGTTATTAGGAGAAACAAAAAGGAAGTTTATGAATTTTTTTTCATCTCAAGAATTTAGTGTTCAAAAAGATTTATTAGGTCAATGGAAAGAAATTAAAGCCCTGATACCTAAAGAAGATCAAATTAGCTATAAGTTGATTATTAATAAAGCAACTAACCTTTTTTACGATGTTTTAGAAAATTCAAATTTAAGCAATAAATCATTAGATGATTTAGATGGAAGACATATTCCTAATATTGAAATTATAAAAGAAATAGTTGATTTATCAATTAAAGCAAAAGAAGATCCATCCAATGATGTTGATATTGCAAAAATAAAACAACTAATGAGTTCTTTTGAAGAAACATTACAAAAATTACATTTATTTTAAATGAGTAAAAGCTTTACATTAATAGAAATATTAGTAGTAATTGTTGTTATTGGAATTCTTTCTAGTTTCATTATTATTGGCCTATCTTCAGTGTCTGACAAAGCAAATATTGCTAAAGGACAAGTATTCCTTAATTCTTTAGATAATTCTTTATTAATGGCTAGGGTATCTAGCTGGAAACTAGACGAGGGAACAGGAAACACAACAGTAGATTCATGGGGCAATAATACAGGAATATTAGGTACTTCTACGGTAGGAGATGCAGCTGAACCAACATGGACCGATGACTGCATTTCTAATAATTGCTTGTTTTTTGATGGAGAAGATGATTATGTTGGTATTCTACACAATTCAGACTTAAAACCAGTAACAGCTATTACTTTTGGTGGATGGGCTTACTCTACAAATTGGGAAAGTATAACAGATGAAAGACTATTAAGTTGCACAGAATCAGGAGGCTATAATATTTCTTTTAATGGAGATTCGGCCAATAGAATAGTTGCTATTAGAAGAAATGGAGCTTATGGGTTTATTACTTATAGTTTAACAAGCTTGTCTAACGGTTGGCATTATTTTCTTGGAACTTATGATGGAAGATATGCCAAGGGATATATTGACAGTATTCAAGTTGGAAACATTAATGATGCAGGAGCTATTTATGATATACAATACAATGTAAATAATTCTTTAATTGTGGGCGCAGAATCAGGTAGTGGTATTAATGCGGTTGGCGGATATTTTCAAGGAAAAATTGATGATATTCGTATATATAATCAAGTAATTTCAAGTTTTAAAATAAAAAATAATTATTTTATTGGATTAAATCACTTATTTAAAAATAATAAAATTACTTTAAATGAATTTAATCAAAGAGTTGTAGAATTAAAAAGCAATTTAACACAAGGTCTTTAATTAAAAATAATAATAAATAATAAACATATGTGGGGATATATAATATTTATTTTAGTAGTATTGATTTTAAGTTCAATAAGACAAATTAATCAATACGAAAATGGTATTTTGTTTACTTTTGGAAAGTTTTCAGGAACAATGAAGCCAGGATGGAACATTGTTTTACCAATAGTTCAATTTTATCAAAAAATTGACATGAGGGTAAAAGCAGTAGACGTTCCAGATCAAGAAGCAATTACAAGGGATAATATTTCTGTTAAGGTTAATGCTGTGATTTATTATAAGGTAAGCTCAGCAGAAAAAGCAATCCTTGCAGTAGAAAACTTTTATTACGCTATTTCTCAATTAGCTCAAACAACAATGAGAAATGCTGTTGGTCAAGTTGAGCTAGATGAATTATTATCTCAAAGAGATAAGGTTTCTGAGAATATTAGAACTATTATTGATCAAGCTTCAGATCCCTGGGGGATTAAGGTAGATAATGTTGAATTAAAAGATATTACTTTACCAGAAGAAATGAAAAGAGTTATTGGAAAACAAGCAGAAGCAGAAAGAGAAAAAAGAGCTGTTATTATTAAAGCTGAAGGAGAAGTTGTTGCAGCTGATAATATGGCTAAAGCAGCTCAAATTCTTTCAAGTTCTGGTGGAGCACTTCACTTGAGAACATTACAATCAATTAATGATGTTAGCTCTGATCAATCAAATACAGTAATTTTTGCTATTCCTTTGGAAATACTAAGAGCTTTTGAGAAATTAGGAAAACAATAAAGGCGTTAAGTATATTAAGTTTAAAAAAGGATTTAATAACCCTTGATTTTATTTCTTTTTATGCTAAAATACTTTTATTCGTAGCGGTTTGGAGGAGTAGTACCTCGCCAGTCTCATAAGCTGGAGACCCTAGTGCAATTCTAGGAACCGCAACATGTTTTTTTAGTTCTTCTCGCTACTGGCCTGAGTAGCTCAGTGGTTAGAGCACTCGTTTCATAAGCGAGAAGTCGTGGGTTCGACTCCCACCTTAGGCACAAATATAATGGATCCGTAGCGAAATTGGTTATCGCGCCTCCCTGTCACGGAGGAGACTGCCGGTTCGAGTCCGGTCGGGTCCGCCAAAACATGAATACATATTTAAATCCATATCTTTTTACTTCAGGGATTATTCTTTTTACAGTAATTATATTAGGTTTAATTTTTTGGAAAAATCATAAAAACAATAAACCCGACTATTATACTCTTTTTATTCTTGGAATATTGTGGCTTCCAATAGGAATTTCAATGGAAAACTATGTACTTTCAATCATGGGTTTGGTTTTTTTAATAGTAGGGACTGTAAATAAAGACAAGTGGAGAAAACCAGAAGAAAATTGGAAAGACTTAACAGAAAATGAAAAGAAACTAAAAATATTATTATTGATTGTTGCGAGCTTATTATTAATATCTGGATTAGCTATTTGGTTAATGAATGGTTTTTAATAAGTGATTTTTTATATATAAAAATAATAGCTATTTTTATTTGATTTTTCTTTGATTTTAAGGTAGAATATACACATAAATATGGATATTTCCAAAATCAAAAATACAATAAAAAAGGAATTTGAAGAAATAAAAAACTCAAAAGAATTGAGGGATTTTTCTAAAAAATACCTTGGTAAACAAGGAGAGATAAGAAAGATATTTGGGGAGATTAAAGATATGACCCTTGAAGAAAAAAAAGTCATTGGTCAAGAAATTAATTCTTTTGTTAAAGAAATAGAAGTTGAGATAAATAAAATAGAAAAAACCCTAAAACAAGATTCTTTAGAAAAGATTGATTCTAGTTTACCACCCATTGAAATTGAAACAGGACATTTGCATCCTTTAACTCAAGTAAGAAGAGAAATAGAAAATATATTTCAATTAATGGGTTTTTCTGTTTTAGAAGGGCCAGAAGTAGAAGATCTTTGGCACAACTTTGATTCATTAAATATTCCAGAAGGACACCCTGCTAGAGATGCCTTATCGCTTGGCAAAACCTTTTATTTAAGAAAGAACCTTGTTTTAAGAAGTCATACTTCTCCTGCTCAAACAAGATACATGAAAAAACTAGGAGCACCTCTTCGTATTGTAATTCCTGGAAGAGTTTATCGTTACGAAAGAACAGATGCATCTCATGAAACTAACTTTTATCAAATAGAAGGGCTAATGCTAGATGAAAATATTTCAGTTGCTAATTTAAAAGGAGTATTAGAAAGATTTTTACAAGAATTCTTTAAAAAGAAAATTAAGATTAGATTAAGGCCTAGCTATTTTCCTTTTACTGAACCAAGCTTTGAAATTGATATGAGTTGTGCTGTTTGTTCTGGAAATGGCTGTTCAGCTTGTAAAAAAACCGGTTGGGTTGAAATATTAGGGGCAGGCATGGTTCATCCTAATGTAGTTGAAAATGGGGGATTAGATCCTGAAAAATGGAAAGGTTTTGCTTTTGGAATGTCAATTGATAGATTAACAATGATGAAGTATAAGATAAATGATATTCGTTGGTTTCACAGCGGAAATCTTAAGTTTTTAAAACAATTTTAAAATGATAGTATCATATTCTTGGCTAAATTCATTTTTTAAAAAACCATTACCTCAACCAGAAAAATTATCTGAGATTTTAACCATGCATGCTTTTGAAGTAGAATCTTTTGAAAGAAAAAAGAATGATTGGATTTTAAATATCGATGTTTTACCAGATAGAGCAGGGGATGCATTGTCCCATTTGGGAATTGCTAGAGAATGCGCAGCTATTCTTAATTTAAAAATGATTTATCCTGTTTCAAAAATAAAAGAAGAGGGCCTTAAGATTAAAGATCTTTTAAGTGTTGAAGTTAAGGACAAAAATTGTAAAAGATACTCTACAAGAATTATATCTAATATAAAAGTTGGACCATCTCCTAAATGGATTGCAGACAAATTAATTAATTGTGGAATTAATCCTATCAATAATATTGTTGATGCTACTAATTATGTAATGTTGGAATTAGGACAACCCTTACATGCTTTTGATTATGATAAAATTGAAAAAAACAAAATTATTGTTAAGCATGCTAAACCAGGAGAAAAAATATTATTATTAAATAATACTGAGTGTGTTCTAGATAAAAAAGTTATGGTAATTGCTGATGAAAAAAGATCATTAGCAATTGCAGGAATAAAAGGAGGTAAACATGCTGAAGTTGATAATAATACTAAAATTATTGTTTTAGAATCTGCTAATTTTGATCCTAAAGCTATTGGTCAAACAGCTAGAAGACTTAACATTAGAACAGATGCTTCTGCTAGATTTGAACATAATTTAGATCCAAATTTAACAGAAATAGCCCTAGATAGAGTTTGTTCAATTATTAAAGATATTGCCCAAGGAGAAATACAAACAGGAATGATTGATGTTTATAAAGAAAAAGTTAAACCAAAAAAAATCAAACTAGAAATAGATTTAGTTAATAAAATTTTAGGAATTAATATTTCTTTAAATGAAACAGCAAACATTTTAAATAGATTGGGAATCAAGGTTCTTTCTAAGAATTTATTATTAGAAATTCCTACCTTTAGACAAGATTTATTAATTCCAGAAAATATTATTGAAGAAATCGGAAGAATAAATGGTTATGATAAAATTCCTTCTTTGCTTCCTTGTTCATTTTTAGAGCCAGCTCAGAGAAATAACGAATTATTTTACGTAAATAAAATAAAAGATGTTTTTAAAGAATTAAAATACACTGAAGTATATAATTATTCCTTTATATCTGAAAAAGAAGTTAAGAGTTTTAATTTAAAAGCAGAACCAATCAACAATCCAATTAGTAGTTTTTTCAAATACTTAAGACCAAGTTTAATTCCTCAAATTATTGATAATATTGAAGAAAATTTAAAAACATATAAAGATGTTCGAATTTTTGAAATTAATAAAGTTTTTATTCCTGAAGAAAAGAAAATAAAAGAAAAGTTAACAGTTGCTGGTGGAATTTCTTTACTTGATTTATCAAAACTAAAAGGTGATTTATTGTGCGTATTAAATAATATTGGAATTAAAGCTATATTTAAAAATCTAGAATTAAAATTTGAGGGAGAAAAATTAGGAGAAATAAAACAAATTAAAAACATGCTTGTTTTTGAGTTGTATTTTGATGTTTTAATGGAATATGCTAATGAAAGAAAAGAATACAAAGAAATTTTATGCCACCCAAAAGCAGTAAGAGATATTTCAGGAATAATTGATGATGAAATTAATGAGTTGCAAGTCTTTGAAAAAATTCAAGATGTATTAGAGCCACTTGTTATTGGTGGAGAATTTAAAATAACCGATGTTTATAAAGGAGATTTACCTCAAGGAAAAAAAAGTATTACTGTAAATATAGAACTTCAACATCCTGAAAGAACATTAAACACACAAGAAATTAATAAAATTATTAATGATATAATTAAAAATCTTTCCGAAAAAATAGGCTGGGAAGAAAGAAAATAATCATATGGCAAAAGAAAAAGCAGCATCATATAGTGCAAAAGATATTTATGTTTTAGAAGGTCTTGATCCTGTAAGAAAAAGACCAGGAATGTATATTGGTTCAACAGGACCACAAGGTTTGCATCATTTGATCTATGAAGTAGTAGACAATTCTTTAGACGAAGCATTGGGTGGACATTGTGATAAAATTGAGGTTTATTTACTTCCTAACAATCAGGTTAAGGTAATTGATAATGGAAGAGGTATTCCTGTTGACAAGCATGAAAAAACAAAAAAGTCAGCTTTAGAAACCATTATGACTACTCTTCATGCTGGAGGAAAGTTTGGTTCTGGAGCATATAAGGTTTCAGGAGGTTTACACGGAGTAGGTGTTTCAGTTGTTTGTGCTTTATCAAAAAACATGACTGCTGAAGTTTGTAGGAGTGGTGAATTATATTCTCAAAGCTATAAACAAGGAAAACCAACCTCAGCTGTTAAAAAAATTAAAACTTGTAAACAAAAAGGAACAACAATTATTTTTGAACCAGATCAAGAAATATTTAAGGAAATAAGTTTTGATAGAAAGAAAATTCTTAATCACTTAAGACAACAAGCATACCTAACCAAGGGGGTAAGAATTGATTTTTATGACTCAAGAGACGAAAAAAATCCATTTGATTATCATTTTTATTTCGAAGGAGGTGTTAAATCATATTTAAAACATTTAACTAAAAATGCTGATTCTTTACATAATAATCCTTTTTACGGAATAGGAGAAAAAGAAGAAATAGTTGTAGAAGCTGCCTTAATTTATACTGATGATTATGAAACATATGAAGAAAGTTTTACTAATAATATTTTTACTCCTGAAGGAGGAATGCATTTAACTGGATTTAGAGCTGCTTTAACTCGTTTAATTAATGATTATGCTAGAAAAGGAGGCTTTTTAAAAGAGTCTGAACCTAATTTAACAGGAGATGATATTAGAGAAGGATTAACAGCGGTTGTGTCAATTAAAATTAAAGAACCTCAATTTGAAGGGCAAACAAAAGCAAAACTTGGTAATCCTGAAGCAAGAACTGCTACTGAAGCTGTTGTTTCCGAAACTTTATCAGATTATTTAGAAAAATCTCCTCAAGACACAAAAATAATTATTGAAAAAGCAGTTTTATCATATAAAGCAAGAAAAGCAGCTAAAGCAGCCAAAGAAACTGTTTTAAGAAAAGGCATATTAGAAGGATTGTCTTTGCCAGGTAAGTTATCTGATTGTACCTCAAGAAAACCAGAAGAATCAGAGCTATATATTGTAGAGGGAGAATCTGCAGGAGGTTCAAGTAGACAAGCTAGAGATAGAAGGTTTCAAGCAATTCTTCCTTTAAAAGGAAAGATTCTTAACGTAGAAAGGGTTAGATTAGATAAAATGTTGTCTTCTGTTGAAGTTAAGTCATTGATTGTTGCACTTGGTGCTGCAATTGCTGATGATTTTGACATGGAAAAATTAAGATATCACAGAATTATTATTATGTGTGATGCTGATTCAGATGGAAACCACATTAAAACATTACTAATGACATTATTCTTTAGACACTTTAAACCAATCATTGACAATGGCTATCTATATGTTGCTCAACCACCATTATATAAAATACAAACAGGAAAAGAAATTAATTATTGTTATACAGAAAATGAAAAAGAAGAATATTTGGCTTCTTTAAAAGATAAAGCAAGATTAAACATCCAAAGATATAAGGGTTTGGGAGAAATGAATCCAGAGCAATTATGGGAAACAACAATGGATCCTGAAAGAAGAGTATTACTTCAAGTCGGTGTTAATGATGTTAAAGAAGCTGATGACACTTTTGATATGCTTATGGGAAAAGAAGTTCTTCCAAGAAAAAGGTTTATTCAAGGATCAGCTAAAAGTGTTAGAAAT
>JAQUWR010000011.1:0-3699 GCA_028692745.1 Minisyncoccota bacterium | reverse complement strand
ATAATTGACATTTAACCCTTCTTTTGCTAATCTATATCCAATATGAAAATATTAAATCTTTTGAAAGATGCGGGTTCAGAGATCAAGAAAATTACTTGGCCGACCCGTAATGAAACAATCAAATATACTTTAATTGTAATTGGCATGTCTGTTTTTGTGGCTGCTGTTTTAGGGTTTTTTGATCTTATCTTTGTTAAGTTAATGGAAAAATTTATCTTTTAATATGGCAAAACAACAATTATCAACTGAAAAAAGATGGTATGTATTGCACACTTATTCTGGTTACGAAGATGCAGTTGCAAAAAGCTTGAAACAAAGAGTTGAGTCTTTGGGCATGGATGACAAAATATTTGATGTTATGGTGCCTAAAGAAAAAAAGATTAAAATTAAAAACGGAAAAAAGAAAGTTGTAGAAGAAAAATTATACCCTGGATATGTTTTAGTAGAAATGATTGTAACTGATGACTCATGGTATGTTGTAAGAAACACTCCTAATGTAACTGGATTTGTTGGTTCAGGAACCATACCTTTACCAGTTTCTTTAGAAGAAATGAATATATTAAATAAAAAAGTAGAAGCTGAAGAACCAAAATACAATATTGAATTTAAAAAAGGAGATTTAGTTAAAATAACAGATGGTCCTTTTAAAGATTCTGAGGGAAAGGTTTCTGGAATAGATAAAGAAAAAGGAAAGGTTAAAATTATGATAAATATGTTTGGTCGCGATACATCGCTAGAACTAGACTCATTACAAATTAAAAAACTATAATATGGCAAAAGAAGTAAAGAAAATAATAAAATTACATATTCAAGCAGGAAAAGCAAATCCAGCCCCTCCTGTTGGTCCAGCATTAGCTCAATATCAAGTAAATATTGCTGAATTCTGTCAAAAATTCAACGATGCAACAAGAGAATTAGGCGATTTCAAGATTCCAGTTGAAATTATTGTTTATGCTGATCGTAGTTATGATTTAAAACTACACCAACCACCAGCAGCTCAATTAATTAAAAAAGCTATTGGTTTAGATAAAGGATCAGGAGAACCAAACAAAAAAAAGGTAGGTAAAATTACTAGAGCTCAATTAGAAGAAATAGCAAAACAAAAATTAGCTGATCTTAATACTACTGATATGGATCAAGCCATAAAAGTATTAGAAGGTACAGCTAGATCATTAGGAATAGATGTTGAAAAATGATTTTATCAGATAAAGACATTGAAAAATTAATAAACGAAGACATTATTCAAGTAACACCAAAACCAAATCTAGCAGAACAATTGGGTTCTGCTTCTTTAGATTTAAGACTTAGTGATGAGTTTATGGTTTTTAATCATGCTAAAAAAGCTTTTATTGATACTAGAGATTCAGAAAGTTTTAAAGACATGACCACCCTTGTTAAACTTAACAATAACGAACCTTTTGTTTTTCATCCAGGTGAATTTGTTTTAGGAGTAACCCTAGAAGAAGTATTTTTACCAGATGATGTTTGTGCTAGAATTGATGGTAGATCAAGTCTAGGAAGACTAGGAATTATTATTCATTCAACAGCAGGACACATTGATCCTGGATTTAAAGGAAAGATTGTTTTAGAAATGCAAAATATTGGTATGATTCCAATCCTTCTTTATCCAGGAACTAGGGTTTGTCAATTAGTTTTTGAAAAAATGCTTTCACCAACATCTAAACCATATTTTAAAAAACAAGGAGCTAAGTACGTTAATGCTCAACATCCCCAAGAAAGTAAATTAGAACAATCATAATGCAAAAAGGTAAATTCATCATTATAGAAGGTATTGATGGATGCGGAGGAGAAACTCAGACACGTCTTTTGTCTGATTTTTTATTAAAACAAGGAAAAGAAATAAAAGAACTAACATACCCTCAATATGATAAACCAATAGGACAACTAATTCATAATTTTCTTTACGAAAAATATGATTTATCTCCAGAAGTTCAAGCTTTAATATATTTTTCTGAATTTGTTAAAGACAAAGAAGAAATTAAAAAAGATATTGACGAGGGAAAAATATTAATTAGTGATAGATATTTTACATCAACCTTGGTTTACCAAGGATTAAGAGGTGTTGAATTAGAAAAATTAATTTCTTTATCTAATTTGTTTGATATTGTAAGACCAGATATGTGTATTTATTTAAAAATATCTCCAGAAACATCAAGAAAAAGAAAATCAAAAGAAAAACAAGGAGATTTAGATAGAAACGAAAGGGATTTAGAACTTTTGAAAAATCTTGTTAATGTGTATGATAAGGTTGCAAAAAATAATTTATTTTGTAAATGGGAAATAATTAACGGAGAGCAATCAATTGAAGAAGTACATAATCAAATAATTAAATTAATATGAAACAAAAAGGCAATATTTTAATGGGAGTAATAATTGGTATTGGTTTGTCTTTAATGGTTTATCTTATTTATATGGGCGTTAGTTATAATGCTACCACTGTAAAACCAGAAGAAACTATCGAAGAAAATGAAAAAGATTTAAGTATTGTAGCAAAAGATTTATTTGATAATTTTTTAAAATTATATTTATCAGACAATATGCCTCTTCATAGCAGGCTTAAAAATTATACAATTGACGATACAAGTATTCATTATAAGACAGATAACTGTTTTACGTTTAGGGTAGTTTTTTCAGTTGAACCATATACAACTGGTTGGACTGCTGGTAATGGCGAAGAAAAAGATGGATGGTGGGTAGGTAAATCTATGTATATTGATGCAATAAAAATAAATAATGACTATTATATTAGAGAATTTATTGGTACAGCCTATGGTCCTTATGGATGCGATGAACCAGTAAATAATACCTATGAAATGATTGAAAAAGAAAACAAAGAAGTAGGTTTTAAATTTAAATACCCTGATAAATTTTTTGATTTAGAACCAGAGATTATTGTTTCAAATAATTATTTCGGCTCACCAATAACAACAGTAGAAAGCTTTTTGAATAACTGTACAGAAAAAGTAAAAATTAATAATGTTAATTATTGTTTAATTACAACAGAAGAAACAGGAACAGGATCAATTTATACTACTTATATGTATTCTACTGTTAAAAATCAGAAATATGTTACAATAAAGCTTATTACAAGAGAAACAGTTTGCGATATATATGATTTTTCAAGAGAGGCTTATCAGGATTGCTATTATGGAAAAGTATTAAATTCATTAAAATTTAACGAAACATTAGCAACTTTTAAATTTAATTAATAAATGAGTCAAAAAAAGATAATCTTTATAATAATCATTTTAATTCTGATATTCATTGGATGTTTTTATGTGTTCAATAAAGAAGATTCAAAAAACTATGAGTATTTTAAAAATGATTTAGCTGGCTTTGAATTTAAATATCCTAATACCATTGAATTAGAAAAAGATTTAACTGTTTCTGTTATTAAAATAGCTTCTTTTCCTGAAACCCAAGGACTACTTGGTTTTGATCAAGAAACTTTAAATAAGTATAAAAATGATTTAGAAAAAGGAACATTAAGCGAAGAAAATATTGATTGGGGAAAGTATGGAAAGACAATTAAACTTTCAGATCAAATATATGGTCAAGAAGAATATATATTGGCAAGATTTGATATTTGTAGTGTTTTGTTTGAAAAAAGATTAATTTTTTTTAAAAATGATTTTATTGTTATAATCACCTTAAAAGCAGATCCTGAATTAATGATTA
>JAQUWR010000010.1:16705-21968 GCA_028692745.1 Minisyncoccota bacterium | reverse complement strand
TTCGAAAAATTAAATTTAGAAAATATAGAGAATAATAAAGAAACAGAAAAAAATATATATAAAAAAGCTAGAAAACACGCTGATCTTTTTTTAGAAAATATTGATTTTGCTAAAGATGAAGAAATAGTTGAAATTAATCCAGAAAACCCAAAAGATAATACTCCTGTATTTGTTTCTCCTGGCTGGGGAGTTGAAAAAGCCAATAAATCAATGATCCAAACACTAGAAACATTAGCCAATGAAGAAAGAAGCGTTATTACAACTTCTTTTGAAAGAGAAGAAAAAATCATAGAAAGTGGAAATATAGAAGACATTCCAATTGCAGAACTACAAAAAGCCTTAACAATTATTGAAGCTATTAATAAAAAAGAACTAGATAAAGTTGATGGTATTGGTCATTCTGAAGGAGGATTAAATTTAGCATTAGCAGCTAGCCTTTACCCAGAAAAATTTAGAAATTTAGTTTTTATTGCTCCAGCTGGAATGATGGGAAAAAAAGATTCTCTTCCTGACTTAATTAAAAGATTTGCCATTGACGAAGGAATAAATGAAATAAAAAATAGAAAAGATTCAAACATTAACTCTTTTTATAATTACATAAAAAATATCATTAAATATGTTTCTAAAAATCCTTCACTTGCCCTAAAAGAAGGAAAAGAAATTAACAATGTAGACATTTTTGAAATGTTTAAACATTTAAAAGAACAGGGCATTGGAGTAGGATTGGTTTGCGGAGCACATGATAAAGTATTTCCCATAGAAAAAGTACTTAAAAATACTGATGAAGAGAGTATAGATTATTTAATTTCTACTAAAGGTCACCACGGATCTTTTGTTTTAAACGAAGATCACGTTCTGTTAGCTGAAAATTTGCTAACCAATATGGCTAAAAAGAAAGAATTAAAATCTAATTAATTTTAAACTATTATTTTCTACTATTGACAGTATATAGTACTTTATTGTATAATATTAATGTATCGATAGATACTTCGATCATTTAAAAAAAGAAAAGGAGGAAGAAAGTGAAAGGAATTCTTAACGACAAACTTGATTTCTGCGAAGATTGCGGAAAGCTCAAAAAAGAAGTGTACAAAAGAAAATATTACGACAACGCTCTTCTTTGCCCTGGATGTGTTAGTAAAAGACGACGCCTAGACCCCAGAACTCATGAAAAATGTAGTGTATGTGGGAAGGTAACTAATGTCGCTGCCAGAGGATATGGAGGTAAGCCAATTTGTTTGTCTTGCTATCACAAGGATCCGTTCAGAAAAGAAAAGTGCTCTATATGTGGAAAAATAAAACACGTTGGAGCCAGAGATGAGGCAGGGAAACCAATCTGTCGCAACTGTTACCGAAAAGATCCTGCGAATCACGAAAAGTGCAGCATATGTGGTAAGGTAACACATGTTGTAACCAGAGACGAATCCGGTAAGCCGATTTGTCAACGTTGCTACGAAAAAGACCCTGCAAACCACGAAAAGTGTTCTAAGTGCGGGAAATTAGCATATGTTATCACTAGGGACAATTCTGGTAAACCGATCTGCCTTTCTTGCTATCAAAAAGATCCCAAAAATCACGAAAAGTGTTCCCGATGTGGGAGATTAGCATATGTTAACGCTAGGGACAGCTCTGGGAAACCAATCTGTAACAACTGTTACCGAAAAGATCCTGCGAATCACGAAAAGTGTTCTCGATGTGGGAGAGTAAAACAAGTTGCAACCAGAGATAAATCTGGGAAACCAATCTGTAAAAATTGTTACCGAAAAGATCCTGCGAATCACGAAAAGTGTTCTCGATGTGGGAAAGTAACACATGTTGAAACCAGAGACAAATCAGGTAAACCAGTCTGTATGAGATGCTACCAAAAAGACCCTGCGAATCACGAAAAGTGTTCTCGATGTGGGAAATTGGCATATGTTAATGCTAGGGACAGCTCTGGGAAACCAATCTGTCGTAATTGTTACCGAAAATTTAAAAACATAGAAAAGCAAACCGTAATGGTTTCGTAAAGCTTCTCTTTTTTTATTTAAATATCTTCTTGATGTTTTTTTGTTTTTATAATACAATAAATTAATCCGCTAATTAGCGGACTCTAATATTTATAATCCTATGAATAAAAAATATATTGGCATTGTAACAGATGAAATGGGGGACTTGCCAGAAAAATTAGTTAAAGAAAATGACATCTCTGTGGTTAATTTTAAAATAGACTACGGTGAATTATTAAACTTTTCAGGCAACATCTATCAAAAAATGAGAGAAGGTCAAAAACAAGGACTAAAATCTTTAGTTAAAACTTCTCAACCCTCTATTAATGATTATGTAAAAGCTTTTAAAGAAAAACTAGAATATTTTGAAAATGTATTGTGTATTGCTTTTACTTCAAATGTTTCTGGTGCATATAATTCTGCTCTTCAGGCTATAAAATTTTTGCCATCTGAAATGCAAAACAGGATTCACGTTATAGACACGCTAGAAGGTAGCGCTAGTCAAGGACTAATAACTCTAAAAGCAGCTCAAATGATTAAAGAAGCAAAACTAAGCTTTGAGGAAATTATTAAAGAATTAAAAGAAAAATTACATAATTTTAAACTAGTTGCAACTTATGATAACCCAAAATGGCTAGAAGCTAGTGGTCGTTTACCTAGTATTGTTCCTTTTGCTCTAAATCAAACTAACATAATAAATATTAAGGTTATTCTTACCCTTAAAGAAGGACGCTTATCAATTGTTAATTTTAAAAAAACTACTAATGGTTTAGCTCAAGCTGTTTTTGAAGAATTTGAAAAACAAACAACTGAAATAAGAAAAAATAAAAAGAAAATAAGAATAGCTATTACTCATGCTGATAATACAATTGAATCACAAAAATTAGAAAATTTAATTAAAAATTCACCTGAAAATTATGAATTAGTTTATACTAATCTAATTTGCTTTACAATTGGCGGACATGTTGGCCCCGGGACATTACTTTTAGGATGGGAAATTTGTAATTGACAGAAATACACCAAAATATTAATATGTTTTAAACCCGAGGAGGGTTAAAATGTACATTAAAATTTTTGAATACGGGTATAACTGGAAAAATGTCCTAAATTTTATTGAATGGTGGATTAAAAGCGAAAACTGTTCTAAAGATATTAAAATAGGGGATATTGTTAATAAAAGAGGTAAGGCTGTTCGTGACACAGAGCATACAATTCTTGTCATCCAAAACAAATTTGAATTAATGATTGAAAAAAACGCTATTATGAGCGATGATTCACCAAGAAGATTAAAAGACCACGAATTTTATTTAAATAAAAGTTGGTTAGGGTTAAATGGATTTGATATAACCATTAAGAAAACAAAAAAATGGTTGCAAAAAAATTCAGACCATGACCCTTATACAATGAATCTTAAAAAGGCAAAAGAAGAGGAACTAAACTTTAACACCATAGGAATTGGTTTTTTTATCGAAACAACTTCCCGTCAATTACATATTATTGCTGATGTTATTGGCATTCCTAAATAAACTGGATATTTCCAGTTTTTTATTAATAAAAATAATAAAAAAGCTAATTGTAATTAAATTTTACACTATTGACAAAAAATATATTATATTTTATTCTTTTCTTAGCTACATAATCTTGCATGAAGATGTAGCTAAAGACTCAACCGATCTAAGAAAAGTGATCATTAAACAACAACGCTAAACAATCTTAGACGGAAAAGGAGAAAATCATGTCAAGTATGTCTGTAAGAATTTTTGTGGGAGACCAAATAAAGGATGACTCCCAGTTTAAAAAAGTAACACCCCGTCCCGAGAATCAATACACCTTGAATGGAATAAGAATTGATTACGATAAAAATCGTAGATCGTTCTACCATCCAATGGATCTGCTGGAAGACGAGTTCCCAGAAGAGCTCGCAGGGTTCGTTGAAAAAATTTCAATTCGAGCAGCTCTAATAATAAGTAGTCCTCGAAGGTCTGGAAGATATTCTTCTTCGACAGCCGAGGGCTTTGTAGAAAGCTTCACCTTTGAGGGAGAAAAAGTCCTAATAATGGTCACTGGACCAAATTTCGATGATGCTCAGGATCTTTTCTTTAAAATCCTGAGAGGTGAAGTACTCCCATACGAAGACTGGGAGAAAAAGCAAATATCACCCAACACCAACAAAAAAGTTTTATAAAGTCCGGGGTTTAAGGACTTAAATAATACCCCTCTTTTTTTATAGCTATTGTTTGACAAAACAGTCAATATATGCTTTAAATAAAATAGCACTTTGTAAGTGTCTAATGGTGAAAAAATGAAGGCTAGAAGTTATGCTACTGAAGGAGCGTTCGAGCTCCTTAATGTTGCCACAAGAATATCTAATGGCAAAAGAGAAAAAGAATTTCCTTATTCAGAGGAAATGGATGAAATTTATAAAGAAATTAGTTCTTGGTCACCAGAAAAATTACTAAACTCAGGAATAGATACTTTACCAAAAGACTTTATATGCCTATGCCTTGCTCTTATAACTGAAAGCGTAAAAGCAGCGAGAAAAGAGCTTACAAAAGATAAGAGAACATGGAAAGCTTCTCGCAGACAAATAAGGCTTATTGCTCATTTAACCTTTGATTCCAGGGCCATTGAAAGGGTTAAAGAAGACATTAAAAAAAATGATTTATTTGCTGCTTCAAATGATGTCATGGGTCTAATAGATCTATTCCAGAGAATGGAAATATTAGAAAGTTTTTTCAACGACCCCTTTTAATTTCTAACCTCAAAATCCAACTATTATGTTGGTTTTTTATTTGTATTAATTATTATAATCTTTATTTTGTTGGATTTCTTGCTATTGACAAAATATAATAAACATTATATCATATTAATATCTCAAAAGAGATGTTTTCTTTAAAAACGAGGAAAAAAAATGAAGAACGAACAAATTCCTTGTAGAGACTGCGGAAGAATAAACAAATTAGTCAATTGGAGAAAAGACTATGATGCTTATCTTTGTGCAGCTTGCGTTATGAAAAGGCGTCGGCGAGACCCTAGGAAGCAAGAAAAATGCTCAGCTTGCGGGAAAATGGCACCAGTGTCCAGAAGAGATGAAAATGGACAGGCATTTTGTTCAGCTTGCTACAAGAGAATTTTCTTGTCCCTTAAAAAATCTTCCTTTATTCCAGGGAGAATGACAATGCTGGTCGAATAAGCGTAATTATTACATTACGCTTTTTTTATATAAAACTATTAATACTAATTTATGCAACATTATCTTTGCTATTGACACATAT
>JAQUWR010000010.1:0-16605 GCA_028692745.1 Minisyncoccota bacterium | reverse complement strand
TAAAAGTTAGATGTTCAATAGTTGCAAGCTGTTTAATAGCTCATCCTTGTAAAAACTGCGGGTTATTACACCTCGCCGATGGTAGCTTGGTAACAAACAGCTCTCACAAAAAAGTTTTCTATAAAAATAATAAAATCATTATTCAAGAAAGCTAAAAATCTTTTCAAAAAAAGGAAACAATTTTAATCCTTTTTTTATTTTGCATTTAATGATAAAATATATTTATAATAATTAAATTATTTATATGACTCAAAAAACAAAAATAGTTAGAACAATATATTTATATGTTGTTGCTTTGTTAAGTTTACTATTCTTAACTATCGGGCTAGGAAATCTAATAAATACTACCCTAAAAGCATATGCTTTTCCTGAAGCAGAAAAAAGAGATTATAATGTTTGTTATCATTCATATTTTTATCCTATGACAGAAATAGAGAAAATAAAAAATATTCCTCTTGGCACAGAAGAACAACAAATAGAAATAAATAATATTATTAATGAATATAATTCATGGAAAGAACAAAATACAGGAGATAATTGCTATAAAGCAGAAAGACAAAAAAGAATTGTTGATGCTTTAACTATGATTTTTGTTTCCTTACCCTTATATATATTTCACTGGAGATTAATTAAAAAAGAAAAAAAAGAATCTTAATTTGCTAAAAATAAAAATTTATAGTATATTCTTACAGAAGCCAAAAGCTTCAAATTTATGGAGGTGAACTCATAAAAGACATTTTTTCCTATATTCTTGAAAGAAGTAAATCAAGAAAAGGATACATAAAGTATCCGTGGTAATGCCGATGATTGGTTTTCCTTCAATATGAGAGAGATAAATATTTAATCTCTCTCATTTCTTTAATTAAATAATTTGAATTTTTAAAATAAAAATATTATAATATTAATCATTATAATAATTTTATAAAAAAATGATTCCTAAAAAAGTATTCTTTATAAAAGGAGTTGGTGTTCATAAAGATAAATTAGCTTCTTTTGAGTTGGCCCTAAGAGATGCTGGAATAGAAAATCAAAACCTTGTTTATGTTTCCAGTATTTTACCACCAAAATGTGAAATAATTCCAAGAGCAAAAGGTGTTGCTCAATTAAGGCCAGGACAAATTACTTTTTGTGTTATGGCAAAAAATGAAACTAGTGAACCCAATAGATTAATTTCAGCGGCTATTGGTTTAGCTGTACCAAAAGATAATAACACTTACGGATATTTATCAGAACATCATTCATACGGAGAAAAAGCAGACATAGCAGGGGATTATGCAGAAGATTTAGCAGCAACCATGCTTGCTACAACATTAGGCATTGAATTTGATCCAGAAAAAGCTTGGGACGCAAGAAAACAAGAATATATTACTTCTGGAAAAATTATTAGGACTACTCAAACTTGCCAAACAGCAGAAGGAAACAAAAAAGGACTATGGACAACTGTTATTGCTGCTGCTGTATTTTTAATGGAATAAAAAAAGAGTCATCTTTTTCTACGACAATGCATACTGTCATAGATATCTGATAACTCTTCTGAGCTTTTAACTCTTTTCCTCTCGTTTGCCTGGGCTTTGGTTGGTACAGGCTTTTCACTCAGCGATTTCATAATCGCATTTTTCATTTGGGACTTGTTATTATGTCCGTTCTTTTTAACAAGTGGCATAATGATCCGATAATTAATATAACATTAAAAGCTAAATCTGTCAATATTCACAAAAAAAGAGATAAATATTATAATAATACAAAGGTCGTTATAACTATTATTATAATAATATTATTATGACTAAAGAAACCTTAATTATTATTGGCCTTATATTGATTGTAATGGGTGCTTGGGCTTTGTCTGGCTTTTATCCCATGGGAACTGAACCAGCCTGGCATTCTATTGCAAAAATTGTTATTGGTTTGATTGCCATGGGAATTGCTATTGCTGACAAAAAAAGTTAATAGAATATTTTTAATAAAAGCTAATAATTAACATTGTTGGCTTTTATTTTTTTTAAAAAAGGTATATAATTATTTTAGGAGCTTAAAAATTTATGTTTACCCATGACGTTACCAAAGACGAAAAAGCAAAACAACTCGTAGAAGAAAACCGATTATATGAAGCAGCAAGGTATTGTTTTTATGTAGATATACCAACAAAAACCATGATAATGGTTATTGAAGAGTTTATCAAAAAAAGAAAAATTAAAATAGAAACAAAAAGCTTGTTTCTCTTAAAAAAACAAACCTTAAGATACTTGCTTTGCTGTTGCATAAACACTGAAAAACGAGAAAGTATTCCTAAAATAACTATTATTAAGAAAAAAAACTATAAAACCATCACATTTTGATGGTTTATTTTTTTTAAAAAAAATGTATAATATAATCAATGAAAAAAATAGCTATTATTATTGCTTTTAAAAATTTTAGAGACGAAGAATATTTTGAAACAAAAGAAATACTTGAAAACAATGGTTTTAAAACTAAAACTTTTAGCAATGAAAAGGGGATTGCTATTGGAAAATTTGGAGGAGAAGTTGAAATTAATCAAACCTTGAATGATTTAAATATTAAAGACTTTAATGCTATTATTTTTGTAGGTGGATCAGGTGCTATTTCTCTTTTAAATAACACTGATTCTTACAACATAATTAAAAAAGCAAATGCAAATAAAAAAATAATTGCTGCAATTTGTATTGCACCAGTAATATTAGCTCAAGCAGGAATATTGAAAAATAAAAAAGCAACTGTTTGGTCCTCAAATATGGATAAATCAGCCATTAAAATTCTTAAAGAAAATAATGCTATTTTTAAAGAAGACTTAGCTATTTCTGATGAAAACATAATTACAGCTAAAGGACCTGAAGCAATTAATGCTTTTACTAAAGAAATAATTGACAAATTGAATAAAATAGATATAATACAAACATAATCCACAGAAAGCAGGCATTAAATAAGCCCTGCCTAGGATAAAAACCTTATCTTTGGTCGAAGGTCTGTGGCATAATCAGGTCTTTTTTTAATAAAAACATGGCATTAACAAAAGAAAAAAAAGAAAGCATTGTTAAAGAATTAGAAGGCAAAATTGAAAAACAAAAATCAGTTGTTTTTATGGATTTTGCTGGAGTTAAAGTAAAAGACTTATCTGTTTTAAGAAATACTCTTAAAGCTGCTAATAATGAGTTAAGAGTGGCCAAAAAAACTTTAATGAATATTGCCTTTAAAAATAAAAACATTGACATCAATGCAAAGGACATGACAGGGGAGGTTGGATTAGTATTTGGCTATGAAGATGAAATATCTCCTGCTAAATTAATACATCAATTTACCAAAACATCTCCTAATGCAAAGATTATTGGCGGATACATTGAAAACAAGTTTTATGGCCCAGCAGATGTAACTAGATTTGCTGAATTACCTGGAAAAGAACAATTAATAGGTGGTTTATTGGGAACATTAAATGCTCCTAGTTCAAACTTTGTCGGAGTTTTGAATGGAAACCTAAGAAAGCTAGTATTTGTGCTTTCTCAAATTAAAAAATAATAATATATAAAAAATATGGCAGAAGAAATGGAAACAATAGAGGTTCCTGAAAAGTTTAAAAAGCTAGTTGATGAAATAGAAAAAATGTCTGTTTTGGATCTAGCAGAATTAGTTAAAATTTTAGAGAAAAAGTTTGGTGTGTCTGCTGCTCCTCAAATGGTTGCAACTGCAGCTGGTGCTCCAGCAACAGAAGATGCTCAAGCTGAAGAAAAAAGTTCATATAATGTCATTCTAAGCGCTGTTGGCGACAAAAAAATTGATGTTATTAAAGTAGTTAGAGATACAACTGAAAAAGGACTTAAAGAAGCAAAAGACTTGGTTGATGCTGCTGTAAGTGCTCCTCAAACAGTTAAAGAAGGTATTAAAAAAGAAGAAGCAGAAGAAATGAAAAAGAAGTTTAATGAAGCAGGTGCAACAGTAGAGCTAAAATAGACTAAAATCCCTTGAAAAAGGGATTTTTTAATTTAATAAAATAAGAGCGTGAAATACAAATACTTTCCGAAAAAAAACAGAAAGGGTGGCTAGCCCAGAAATACCAATAACATTCGGACAAGTAAACATTTTCACCGCAATATGAGCCATTGAAGGTGGCGAAATTCAATGACCCACCCTAAAAATACTTATATTCTTAGGGTGAGCCACTGAAAATTAAGAACTGTTCTAAAGTATACTCATAACAATTATTTTGTCAAGAAAAAACACCCCGTAAGGGGTGTTTTACTAATTACAAATACTTTCAGGCTGATTTCCAGTTAGATTACAAATTAATTTAGTTAATGTCTGCTTTTCTGAATCTTCTCCTGCTCCTTCTCCTGATCCTATTCTATAATACTGACAACCAATTACTATTGCTGGAATTGAACCTGTTGCACTATACTTGCTAAAAATATCTGCATCATTTTGATTGTCAACGTTTTCATGATAAGAAATTAAGTCTCCGAATTTAGCAACTACCTCTTGAACAATTGGTTTTTCCCATTCACAATGAGGACAAGTTGTCGATCCAAAGAAATATATTGTTGGTTTTTCGTTTTCTTTACATACTTCAGCACCAACAATTTCAGTAAAATTACCTTCTACTGTTTTTGTTTCATTATCAACAAGAGCTGGGATTTCGTATGTATCGCTAGGGATCACATATTTTCCATCAGATGAAACAAAAGATCCCCATTCTTTTTCTCCGTAATTAAATTTAAATTTATAAAAAGAGGTTGGCTGTTCTTCAACGCTTGAAAAAACACCCGAGCCATCACCAAGAAGGTATTGATTGATATATTTCATTGCTTTTTCTGCTGCTGCTTGAGAACCAATTCCAATATCTATTTGATCGGTTGGACAAGTATCTTCAGCACTTAGGGCCTGCTTTTGATAAAGCATAACGCCCAAAGCAACACAAGCAATGAATAAAATCAATACCAAGATTTGCCAAAAAGCAGTACTTGATAAAAATTTATTTTCCATTTTTCTGTATATTATATTTATTATCTTGTATTGATAAGACAACCCTGCAGCGCAGGGTTGTTTTATCTATTCGTCTTCGTTAGAATCATCATCATCTTCATCATCCATTTCTTCTTCTGTTTCGTCTGTGTCGTCTTCCGTTTCTTCTTCATCTTCACCCCATTCATCACCTTCTAATTTAATGTTTTCATCTAATGTCATGTAAATTATATATTAATTTTATATTTTCTATCTTTTAAAAGATAGTAGGTTTATCTTTGAAAAATATTTATTCAAAGAGTTCGACCTTTTTAATTATGATATCATTATAATTGTGGATTAATTATTGTCAAGAGCTTTACACTTTAGAAAAGAATAGGTATAATTATTTCAATGGACTTATCTATTAAATATTTTAAATGGCAATTTATTGATAAACCAAAAGAAATAATAAAATCCATTAAAAATGTTCTTTCTTTTGGTCTATATTTCTTTTCATTAAAACAAATAATTGTTTCTTTTTTCACGCCCTGGAAAGGAATAGTTTGGGAAAACAGCAGGGGATTTGATTTACAACTCTACTTTGAAAACTTTATAGGTAATATTATATCTATTGTTATTGGAATGATTTTAAGAACTTTTCTTATTATTATTTGTTTAATTTTTGAAGTTGTTGTTTTAACTCTAGGAATACTATTATTAATATTATGGATATTAATGCCAATTATTATTATTTATCTTTTTATTAAATCATTTCAATATGTTTAATCTATATAATACAAATCAATACGAATTAATAAAAAGAGAATCTGCTTTTAATCTTTTTAAATATTTAGAAAAAATATCTTTCTTTATTGTAATTACTTGTTTAGTTTTATTCCTTTTAAACTTATTTTTAATCATAGAATTAAAAATAAGTCCATTGTTTATTGGTATTATTTTCTTTGCTTTATTTTTAATCTCTAAAAACATTAATCTGTTCTTTGATGATCTTAAGCATAGATTTCCCAAAGAATCACTCTCATCAGCTATTGAAAAAAACCATAACCTTGCTCATTTTTTTAATTTTAATACAGCTAAATATGTTTTAAAAGCATTAAAGAAAAACCCTAATCCAAGCTATAGTATTATTCTTTATAGTTTTCTTGATGAAAAAAATCCCAAAATTGTTTTTATTTTTTCTAGACTATTAGTTGATTTAAAGTTATTAAAAATTGAAATTCAAAAAATAATGAATAACGGAGATGAAAATGATTTAAATATTATAATTAATGAGGCAGCAAAAATAGCAATAAAAAGGGGAGACAATGTAATAAGAGAAGGAGATGTCATTACTGCTATTTCAGAAACTGAACCCATGTTTAAACAAATATTAATTGATAGTGAATTAAAAAAACAAGATGTTGAAAATATAAATTGGTGGATTGAGTCAACAAATGAAAAAATTAAAAAAAGAAAACAATTATTCTCATGGGAAAATCTTATTAAAAATGGCTCGATTGGAAGAGATTGGGCTTTTGGCTATACTGTTACATTGGACAAATTTTCAATTGATTGGACAAAAATAATTGAAGCAAGGGGAGTAGAAGAAATCATTGGACACGAAGAAGAAGAAAAAATAATTGAAAATGTTATTTCCAGAAAAAGCCATAAAAACATATTAATACTTGGAAAACCTGGAACAGGAAGGAAAATACTTATTCATCAGCTAATAAAAAAGAGCTTAAAAAGAGAACTGCCCAAAGAAGCTAATGATAAAAGATTTTTACAACTTGATTTAATTGCTTTGTCTTCTAGAATAGATTCTTTTGAGCAAGGAGAAAGAATTATTGGAGAATGTTTTTCAGAAGCTGAAAGAGCTGGTAATGTTGTTTTAATCCTTAATGACTTTCATGATTTTCTTGGTGGAAAGAAAAAAGCTGGCATTACTGATATTTCAGGTATCCTTATGCCATATTTATCTAATCCAAAATTCCAAATGATTGCTATTAGTAATTTTGAAGGTTTCCATAAATTTATTGAAAAAAAACAAGAAATATTAAGATATTTTGAAAAAATTGAAGTTAATGAATTAACTCCAGAAGAAACTTTTCTTATTCTCGAAGATAAAGTATTTGGATTAGAACATGAATATAATAAATTTATTTCTTACTCCTCAATTAAAGAAATAATTCATTTATCAAAAAAATACATTCCTTATGCCTTTCCTCAAAAAGCAATTAGTTTACTTGAAGATTCTTTTGCTTTTAGTAATAAATATAACACTGGAAGAATTATTCTTCCTGAACATATTGATCAAATTGTTACTGATAAAACTCAAATTCCAGTTGGAAAAATAAGAAGTAAAGAAAAAGAAACCCTGCTTAACATGGAAAATCTTCTTAAAAAAAGAATTATTAGTCAAGAAGATGCAATAAGAGAAATATCTTCTGCCTTAAGAAGGGCTAGGTCTGGTGTTCAAGATAGAAAAGGACCAATGGGAACATTTTTATTCATGGGTCCTACTGGAGTAGGAAAAACAGAAACAGCCAAAGCCCTTGCTCAAGCATATTTTGGTTCAGAAGATAGAATGATTAGATTAGACATGTCAGAATTCCAAAGAATAGATGATATCCCTAGATTAATTGGAGATGAAAACCAAGAAGGAATTTTAACCACTAAAGTAAAAGAAGATCCTTTTTCGTTAGTATTATTAGATGAAATAGAAAAAGCTTATCCTGATATTCTTAATTTATTTCTTCATGTTTTAGACGAAGGATATGTTAATGATAATTTAGGAAATAAAATTAGTTTTGCTAATACAATAATTATTGCTACCTCTAATGCTGGGTATCAAGTAGTTTTAAATGCTATTAAAACCAATACAGAAATGGAAAATGTTAAAAAAGACATCTTAGATTATATTTTTAAAAATGCTATCTTTAGACCAGAATTTATTAATAGATTTGATGGTGTTATTGTTTTTAAATCATTAACTAAAGAAGACTTAATCAAAATTACTCATTTACAATTAGAGAAAATTAAAAAAACATTAACCGAAAAACATGTTGAATTAATAATCACTCAAGAATTAAAAGAAAAAATAGTTGAATTAAGTTATGATCCTGTTTTTGGGGCAAGGGAAATAAAAAGAAAAATACAAGATAAAGTAGAAAATGCTATTGCTAAAGCACTATTAAGTAACACTCTAAAAAATGGCGATAAAATAAAAATTGATCCAAAAACATTTGAAGTTATAAATATCAATGAATAAAAGTTTTACTTTAATTGAAATATTAGTTGCTATTGTTATAATCGGAATCCTTTCTAGTTTTATTATCGTTGTTACTAGCACTATTACTGATAATGCCAACATAGCTAAAACCAAAGTATTCCTTAATTCATTAGATAATTCATTATTGCTAGCAAGAGTATCACAATGGAAATTAGATTCTAATACTAATGATTCTTGGGGAACAAATACAGGAACATGGTCTGATGCTGGTGGAGGAGAATATACTTCTGCTTCGTGGAGAACATCATCAGAATGCGTTTCTGATGGATGTTTAGCTTTTGACGGAACAGACGATCGTGTAAATTGTGGAAACGTAGATATAACAGGAGAAACATTAACCATGTCTGCATGGTTTTACTCTACCGCTGCAAATATTGGCTGGATTTTAGCTAAAAATGATTTAGTTCCTGCTGATGTTCAATATGGTTTTTATAAAGACACCTCTTCAGCAGTAAACAGAATTTATGTTTATATTGATGGTATAAGTCCAGCACAATCTCCAGTCAATTCAATTTCTAATAACAAATGGTATAATGTAGCTGTATTATATAATGGAACAAATGTAGCAATTTATATTAATGGCAACCTTTCAAGAGCTCCGCAAAATTACAACACATCCTTATTAGCAACTAGTTATGATTTAAATATTGGAAAAAGAAACCCTGACAATTATTTTTTTGGTGGACTGATAGATGATGTTCGTATATACAATCAAGCCATTTCAACATCAGAAATTCAACAAAACTATTTTCTAGGAATAAATAATCTACACAAAAACAAAGGGATAACTAAGATTGAATATAGTCAAAGAATAACAGAATTAAGATTTAATATAGCAAAAAACTAGGTTTTGGGGACAATTTGTGGAAAACAGCCTTATTAAGGCTGTTTTTAAGTGGTTGACAAGTTTTAAAAAGTGGAATAAAATGTAGGCACAGTGTTAAGAAGTGGGGAAAAGTGTGGAAAACTAATTTAAAGTGTGTACAAATGCCTTATGATGATAGGCCAATATAATTATAACTTAGACCCAAAAAAAAGACTTACTATTCCTACTAAATTCAGAGGTGACTTAAATGATGGTGCAGTATTAACAAAGGGAGTTGATGGCTGTTTATTTTTATATCCAAAAAAACAATGGGAAGACTTGGCTGAAAAAATAAGTAGCCAACCATATATTACTCAATCCAACGTAAGAAGCATTAGTAGGGAAATAATAGCTCAAGCAACTGATGTAAACCTAGACAGCCTAGGTAGAATTTTAATTCCTGATTATTTAAAAGAGCATGGCCATTTAGATAAAAAAATTGTTGTTGTTGGACTATACAATAGAGCTGAAATTTGGGACGAAGAAGAATGGAAAAAATACAATGAAAATAACGAAACAAAAATGAAAGAAATTACAGAAGGATTAAAAGAATTAGGAATATAGTTATGCATATCCCGGTTCTTCTCAAAGAAACAATTGAATATTTAGATATTAAAGAAAATGGAAATTATATTGACTGTACTCTAAACGGAGGAGGACACACAAAAGAAATATTAAAAAGAACAAAAGGAAAAGTATTGGGAATAGAAATTGATAAAGAGATCTTTGAAAAAATTAAAAACGAGAACATTGAAAGATTAGTTCCTGTTAATGATAATTACGCTAATTTAAAAAACATTGTTAAAGAAAACAATTTTAATAATATTTGTGGAATTCTTCTTGATGTCGGCATGTCATCTTATCACATTGATCAAAGTAAAAGGGGATTCAGTTTTCAAAAAAACGAACCTCTTTTAATGAATTATTCTTCAAAATTAACAGCCGAAGAAATTATTAATAATTATTCTGAAAAAGATTTAGAAAAAATATTAAAAGAATATGGCGAGGAAAAGTTCGCTAGAAAAATATCAATTCAAATAATTAAAGACAGACCCATTAAGACAACATTCCAATTAATAGAAATAATTAAAAAAGCAACACCAAGTTTTTATCACAAAAACAGAACCCACTTTGCTACAAGAACCTTTCAAGCATTAAGAATAGAAGCCAATAAAGAACTTGAAAATCTTGAGAAAGTTTTACCTCAAGCATTAGAATTATTAAAAAAAGGAGGAACATTGGTAGCAATATCATTTCACTCCTTAGAAGATAGGATTATTAAAAACTTTTTTAAAAATCACCTTAAAGAAGTTAAATTATTAACTAAAAAGCCGATTTTACCTGATGAAAAAGAAATTCAATCTAATCCTCGGGCAAGATCAGCTAAATTAAGAGCTATTAAAAAACTATGAACCAAAAGAAAAAAACAAAATTAATTACAAGCCTGCTAATTTCATCCATTGTTTTCCTTTCTGGAATATACATTTTTCAAGTAATTGAATCAGGAAAAACAAATTATCTTATTGGAGAAAACCACAAAGAATTAAGTTTGCTTGAAGAAGAAACTAACAATCTCAAGCTAGCTGTTTCAAAAAATTCAAATCTTAATAAAATAGAGGATAAAATTAGTGAGTTGGGTTATTCAAAAATGGGAAGATTTGATTATCTTATTATTCCATCATCATCTGTGGCTATTAATAATTAATTATGTTTAAAAATTCTAGAATTAATTCTATTTTATTTATTATTTTTTTGGTGGGCGGGCTCCTCTTGTCCCGTCTTTTTTCTTTACAGATAGTTCAAGGAAATTACTATAGAGCTCAAGCAACAGGCCAACAAAACTATATTATAGAAGAGGAAGGAAAAAGAGGAGATGTATTTTTTAAAGGAGGCGAGTTTCTTGCTTTAACAAAAGACACTCCATATCTTTTTGTTTCTCCAGAAGAAATAGAAGATAAAGAAAAAACCGCTGATCTTCTTTGTAATTTAATTGATTTTGAAAAACAAGACCTAATTAAAAAAATGAGTGTTAGTGGTAGTTATTATGAGATTGTTCTTAAGGAAATAGATGATAATTTAGCTAAAGAAATAAAAAATCTAAAATTAAAAGGTGTTTATATCGGCTATAACAAAAAAAGATATTATCCAAACGAAGAATTAGCTTCTAGCGTTATTGGTTTTCTAAACACCGAAGGAAAAGGACAATATGGAATAGAAGAATATTATAATAATAAATTAAAAGGCTTAAAAAAAACCCAAAAAAGAGATAATAATCCTTGGAACTTTATTTTTTCTTCGCCAGAAAATAATCTTGATGGCGCACATTTAACTTTAACCCTTGATTATAATATTCAATTTATGGCAGAGAAAATTATTAAAGGGGGAGTGGAAACATATAAGGCAAAGTCAGGACAAATAATTGTTATGAATCCTTTTACTGGAGAAATAATTGCTATGGCTCAATATCCTAATTTTAATCCTAATGATTATAAAAATACACCCTATGAGATATTTCAAAATAATTCTATACAAAAACTATATGAACCTGGTTCAATCTTTAAACCATTAACAATGTCAGCTGCCCTAGACCAAAACCTTATTACTCCAGATACAGTATTTAATGATGATAAGGGATATGTAATATATGGAAATCAAAAAGTAAGTAATTACTCTGAAAAATCTTTTGGAAAAGTAACAATGACCCAAGTTTTAGAAAAATCAATTAATACTGGTATAATGTATGTTGAAGAATTAATAGGACACAAAAGCTTTATTGATTATATTGAAAATTATGGATTATTTAAAAAAACAAATATTGACCTGTCTGGAGAGGTTGCCTCTGAAAACAATGAACTTAAAAAAGCTTATCAACAAAAAATTGAAGTTGCCTTTGCTACTGCTTCTTTTGGTCAAGGGATAAGTACAACTCCTTTACAAATAACAACTGCTTTTTGTGCTATTGCTAATGGTGGTAATTTAATTAAACCATATATTGTTAAAGAAATTGAAATTAATGAAAAAAAAGAAAAAACCCAAACAGAAATAATTAAAAAAGTTATTTCTGAAGAAACAACTCTTGAGCTTAAAAAAATGCTTATTAGTGTTGTTGAAAATGGATATGGAAAAAGAGGAAAAGTCGATGGTTATTATGTTGCTGCTAAAACAGGAACTTCTCAAATACCTTGGTCGTATTTAGGAATCAATAAATCTGGTTATTCTGATGAAACATGGCAATCATTTTTAGGTTTTGCTCCTGCTTATGATCCTAAATTTGTTGCTTTAGTCAAACTTGATAGTCCAGAAACATTAACTTCTGAGTATTCTGTAGGACCTCTTTTTCATGATTTAGCAGATTATATTCTTAAATATTGGCAAGTGGCTCCTGACTACACCGAAGACATAGACAAAAACGAATAATATTGATAATATGTTCAAAAAGGCCCCATCGTCTAGTGGCCTAGGACACTAGGTTCTCATCCTAGAAACACCGGTTCGACTCCGGTTGGGGTCACAATATATAATATATGAATTTTGAAAAAACAGAATCATTAGAACAAGAAAAAAAACCAGAAACCATTGAAGAATGGATTAAATTTTATACAGATATAGAAACTGAAAAAAGAAACGACATAAAAGAAAAAGCAATATATTATTTTGAAAATAGTGATGACGGAAAAAGAATTAATGAAAAAATTATCATAAACTCACAATTTAATAATGATTCTGATAATTCTCTAAGGATAACTCTTCATGAATTAAGACACAAAAATCAATGGGAAGCAAAAGACAATAAAAAAAACTTAGAATTCTTCGATGCAAACCAAATAAATGAATTGTTAAAAGATTTGCATGTTTCTTCGGAGTTTATAGATAATATCCCCGAAAAAGTGAAAGAAAATGCTAGGGAATTAGACGCTGTATTTTTTTCTGAAATATTAAACGGAGCTATTCAAAAAAATTTATTAACAGAAAAAGAGATTGGTGGCCTATTAAATAAAAATTCTACAGATATAATAAAAATTATAAAAGAAAAAATTTAAATTAAACATGCTTATATTTTATTCCTTTGTATTTATAATCTCTTGTATAATTTTTTACTTTTCAGGAGAATTAATTGTTAAAAGCTTAATTAAAGTAGCCAGATATCTTGGCTGGAAAGAATTTGCTCTTTCTTTTATTGTCATGGCTTTTGTAGCATCTTTTCCTAATTTATTTGTAGGAATATCAGCTGCTTTACATGGAGTTTCTGAACTATCTTTTGGTGATGTTATTGGTGGAAATTTAATTGACTTAACCTTATCAATTGGTTTAGCTGCTATATTTGCTAAAAAAGGAATACCAGCAAAAAGTAGAACTGTACAAACCACTTTATTTTTTACAATCATTGCAGTTGCCTTACCATTAATTCTTACTTTTGATCGCGTGCTTTCAAGAACAGACGGAGTGTTATTAATAATATTCTTTTTGTTTTACATTGTTTGGCTTTTTTCAAAAAAAGAAAGATTTTCAAAAACTTGCGAACAAACAAACAATGTCACTAAAAGTTTTCAAGGTTCTTTTTTCGGTTTATTCAAAATAGTTCTTGCTTTAATAATGTTTGTTATTGCTTCAGAGGGAATAGTAAGATCAGCTAAATTTTTTGCTACTACCTTTGATTTACCAATAGTTCTTATTGGTTTATTTATTGTTGGATTAGGTAATTGTCTTCCTGAAATATTTTTTGCTATTAGCTCAGCAAAAAATAATTATGGCTGGATGGTTTTAGGTGACTTAATGGGAGCTGTTGTTGCTCCTGCAACATTAGTTTTAGGAGTTGTAGCAATAATTAGTCCCATTCATATAAACGGATTTAATCACATTGCTTTAGCTAGAATATTTACTTTTCTTGCTATTATTTTTTTCTTTTTATTTATTAAAAATGACCAAAAAATATCAAAAAGAGAGTCTGTTTTTCTTCTTTTAATATATGTTGCTTTTATTATTTCTGCTATATTTATAAAATAAGATTAGAATATAGATAGCTCTAAATGGGCTAAATTTCTGTTTATTTTTTTTAAATTAATATTTGACTTTAAAAAGAAATAATGATATAAAGCCTATACTTATATTAAATAAATAACAATATGTTTGCAGTAATTAAAACAGGCGGAAAACAATATAAGGTTTCTCCAGGAGATAAAGTTAAAATAGAGAAACTAAAATATGAGGAAGGGGAAGATGTAATTTTCTCTGATGTGCTTTTGGTTGAAAATGAGAACGATTTAATAATTGGAACACCGCTAATTAAAGGTGCTGAAGTAAAGGCTAAAGTTTTAAAACAAGATAGAAGCGAAAAAGTTATTGTCTTTAAATATAAGCCCAAAAAAAGATACAAAGTAAAAAAGGGTCATCGTCAACCTTTTACTGAAGTAGAAATAATAGACATTAAAAGTTAAAAACCAATATCACCCTCGTTAAATTCTAAGCTAGTTTCTAAATTGCGGAAACTAGCTCTTTGTTTATCAAAGGCCAATTCCACTCTTCCAACAGGACCGTTTCTATGTTTAGCAATAATAATATCAGCAATTCCTTTTCTTGGAGACTCCTCGTGATAAGCATCTTCACGATAAATAAACAATACAACATCTGCATCTTGCTCAAGACTTCCACTTTCACGTAAGTCAGACAATCTTGGGATCTTAGGTGTTCTTTGTTCTACTGCTCTTGATAGTTGAGACAAAGCAAGAACTGGAACATTAAGCTCTCTAGCCAAACCTTTTAATTGACGAGATATTTCTGTAATTTGTTGAACACTATTAACATTAGATCCTTTGCTGCCTGGTTCAATTAATTGAAGATAGTCAATAATAATTAATCCTAATTCTTGACTGGCTTGGAGACGTCTTGCCATTGCTCTCATTTGTAAAACAGTACAGCTAGAAGCATCGTCTATAAAAATAGGAGCTTCTGAAAGAGATCCTAAAGCATGTTGTATACAAGTAAAGTCTTCACTTTTTAAAGCACCTTGTCTAATTTTCCAGGAATCAATATTTGATTCAGAACTTATTAAACGATCAATCAATTGATCTCTAGACATTTCTAAAGAAAATATTCCTACTGCTTTTTTTTCTCTTAAAGCAATATTTTTAGCAATATCTAAAGCTAAACTACTTTTACCCATTGATGGTCTTGCTGCTAGAATAACTAAATCAGAATTTTGTAAACCAGAAAGCATTGAATCTAATCCATTAAAACCAGTTGCCACACCTCGAAGGGCTCCTTTTTGCTTAGATATTCTATCAATTCTTTCAAAAGCTTCTTCAAGATATGGTCTTATTGGTAAAAAGACTTGATTTAAGTTTTTTTGAGTAATACTGAAAATCTTTTTTTCAGCATTGTCTAATAAATCATTTGCTTCTTCTGCTTCTTCAAAACCCATTAAAACAATATCTTCCCCAGCATTAATTAAGTCTCTTAAAATTCTTTTTTTCTGAACAATTTTAGCATAAGCAGAAACATGACTTGCTGTTGGAACTGTATTAACTAATTCTGTTAAATATCCAACTCCGCCAACTTGTTCTAATTTATTTTTTTCTTTTAAGCGAGAAGAAACAGAGATTAAATCAATTGGTTCACTTTTAGAAAATAATTCCTCTATTGCTTGATATATTTCTTGATGATTTTTCTTATAAAAATCTTCGGTACGAAAAAAATCAGCAATTTTTATAATAGCATCTTTGTCAATCATTAAAGAGCCTAAAAGGCTTTTTTCTGCTTCTATGTCTTGAGGGGGAACCCTAATCCCTTTTTTTTGGGTTGAAAAATCTCCTGCCATCGGATATAATATACCAATTATCAATATAATAGTCAATTACGATTATGAAGGTATGTTTTGTCTGTTCTCATTCTTTTATTGAGCCTGGTGGAATAAAAAATCATATACTAGAGCTAAGCGAAGAATATAAAAAAAGAGGAATTGAAGTAAAAATCATAGCCCCTAAAAGAAATAACAATGAGTCTTACGAAAAAGATATTATTCTTTTAGGAAAGTCTCTGCCTTTTAATGTTGCTGGTACTCAAGGTGATATTTGTTTTATTTCAAATACAAAAGAAATTAATAAAATACTAGAAAGAGAAAAGTTTGATGTTATTCATTTTCATAATTTTGTTGTTCCTTTTGTATGGCAAATACTAAATAGATCAAAGAGTCTTAATATTTTAACTTTTCACGCTAATATTGAAGCTATGCCCTTATTTAAAATATTTATTCCTTTTTCTGATTTTTTTGTTAAAAAACTAAATAATAAAATAAATGGAATTATTGGTGTGGCTCCAATGATTATGGAATATTTTAAAGCTTTTAAGGGAAATAAAAAAATTATTCCTAATGGAATTAATTTAAATTCCTTTAATCCTAATAATCCAAAAATTCAAGAATATCTTGATGGAAAAATTAATTTATTATTCGTAGGAAGATTTGAAGAAAGAAAAGGACCTCTTTATGCTTTAAAAGCTTATA
>JAQUWR010000009.1 GCA_028692745.1 Minisyncoccota bacterium | reverse complement strand
AGGATTAGCTGGCATTGACACTCCTCAAGCATGGGAAATGAGAGAAAAGCTTCTCAAAGAAGGAGTATCTAAAGGATCTATTGCTCAAGGATTAGCTGGTGATGATACAACATTTGTTTGGAGGGAAATAAGGAAAAAGAGAATTATCTGAAAAAATAATCGGGGGTTTAGTTAACCACAAATAATTATTGTTTTAAAATTAAATAAAATGTATAATATAAATATAAAATAAATTTAATAATATGAGTATTGAAAAAATAGGAGAAAAACAAATAGAGGATAAAAAAGAAGATAGAGCAATAGAAAGTGAGGCCAAGTCAGACAATGAGTCTCAATATGCTGAGGGGCAAAAGAGAATAGAAAATACTAGAGAGCAAGGAGGTTTTTTATATGAAAAAACAGAAAAAGGAAACTTTATTTATTTTTTAGGTCTAAAAGAGTCTTTTGGTGGTGAAAAGAAAGATAGATTATTAAAATTTGAAACAGATATTGAAAATCAAGAAGAAATGAATGAAGTAGTTGGCTCTATTCAACAAACAGAATTATCAAGAGAGGTGTTATCTTTTGTTATTGACTCTTATAATGAAGATAGAATTCCTCTGCTTCAAAGTGTTCCTGGTACTGGAAAGACATATATGTTAAAAAAGTTTGCAAAGCTAGCCCATGGAAAAGATTATAATATAGAATATATTGCTTGTACTCCTAAAACAAGTGAACTTGAAATTATGGGTCACTGGGCTCCAGGAGGCAAGGAAACAATAGAAGAAACAAAAGATAAATTAAACAATGACAAAGACTGGAAAAGCTTTGTTGATAAATTTCAGGGAGATATATCTAGTTTAGTCAGTCAAAGAGAAAATGACCTTTTAGATGAAGAAGAGTTTCGTGAAAAATGGGCTAATATTCATGAAGAATATGTTTCTTTTCAAGAAGAAAGGTTAAAAGATATTCTTAAAATAAATAATCAAGGTGATTGGAAATTTCATAAGGGAATACTTTTAAATGCGTATAAGGATCCTCGTGACCCAGAAGATAATGGTAAGTTTACTGTTATTGATGAAATTGATAATTTACCAGAAAATTATCAAAATATTCTTCTTCAAATCTCTGGAGAAGAAGCTAATCTAGCTTCAGATATTACAACTTATTCTAATGGTGGGCAAACCAAATATGTAAAAGGAGAAGATACTTTTATTGCATTGGCTGCTAATTATTCAGAGTTAGCATCGGGGAAAAGGTCAATTAGTGAGGCTTTGGCCGATAGAGTTGATTGGATATCTGTTACACCAGAAGATTCTTTGAAAGATGAAAAAGAACGTATTATTGAATATGCTTTTAAAGGATTAGAGACTAAATTTAAAGATGCTGATCCAAAAGTTATTGAGAATTTAAGAGGTGTACTAGCTAGCACAACAGCATCTCTTCATATTGCCTTTAAAGAATTTTTAAGTGAGACTAAGCATGAGGGAATTAAAGTACAAAAAGATCAAACTCGTTCTAGAGAGCAAGAAAAACCATTTTCTCAAAGAAATTTTATTGGTCTAGAAAAGAAAATATTAAATTCTATTGATGATTTTCAATATTTTGATCCAGAAACAGGTGGTGTTAAATTTGGAGAAATAGTTCAGGAATCATTTTTAAATACATATTCAAAATTTATTGCTAATAAAGATTTACGCTCTAGGTTTGAAAGAGATCAGATTCTTCCGATTCTTTACGCTAATCAAAAGAGAATGGAATTAAAAGATGGTAAAATGATATTAAAAGATCAAAAAGATCTTCAAGATGCTAGACTTTCTTATGTCGAGGATGGTGATTCTTTTAGACTTTATAATGACGATGATAAAGGGGAGAATATGTATTCTATAAATGATGTTTTAAATATTTTAGGAGAAAGAGCTAGGTTAGTTAACAAGAAAAAAGATGTTAAAGATTTAAGATTGAAGATAAATGATCTTGAAGATTCAAACGAAAGATTAAAAAATAGTAAGATTCCTGATTTTATAAAAAACAAAAAAAATGGAACAAAAAATTAAAAGTTTAATAAAAGAATACGAAACATATGCCAAGGAAAAAGGCTTTAAGTTAAACCCTAATGAAAAAGTTGTTGAGGGTGTTTGTAGGGCATTGATTATTAGGGAGCAACAATTTGGTAAAAAATATTGTCCTTGTAGAAAAATGACTAATGATAAAAAAAATGACAAGAAAATAATTTGTCCGTGCATTTATCATTTAGAAGAAATAGAAAAAGACGGACATTGTTATTGTAATCTATTTTTTAAGGATGAATAAATCATTCACTTTAATCGAAATCCTAATAGTAATTGTTGTAATTGGAATCCTTTCCAGTTTTATTTTTGTTGGTATGAGCTCAATTACTTCTGAAGCGAATATTGCCAAGGGAAAAGTATTTATTAATTCAATAGATAATTCTTTATTATTAGGAAGAATATCTCAGTGGAAATTTGATGAATTGACTACCGCTAAAGAATTACAAAGTATTGGTGATACATGGAATAGTAACAACGGAATACTTTATACAGGATCAGATAGTCTTGAAAAGCTTAGTTCTAATTGTCCCTCTGGGAACTGTTTATCTTTTGATGGAGTTAATGATTATATTAATACTGGAACAGTTGGATCTTTGGGAATAAATGAGCAAATGTCTTTTTTGTTTGGGTTAGGGTTTCCACAAGTATACCAAATGGAACCAGGATAGGTAATATTGTTGGTAATTACGGTCATACACCACATTTTAATTTTGAAGCATATACTACGGGAGACTTACGAGTTTATTGGAATAATGGAGAAAAAGATTTACTTTTTTTTAATTTTGATATGCGGGACAATAAATGGCATTACGTTGGATTTATAAGAAACTATAATGTAGATACCATAAAAATATATATTGATGGATTAGACAATAATTTCACAACCGCAGGAACTAATTTGGATTTACAATGGCCTTTGAGGATTGGTGGTGATTTTGCGGCTTCGCCAGTTCGAATACCTTTTAATGGTTTAATAGACGATGTCCGTATATATAATCAGGCAATTTCAACCTCCGAAATTCAAAATAATTATTTTATAGGTATTAATAAATTATTAAAAGATCAAGGAATTACTTTAAATGAATTTAATCAAAGACTTGTAGAATTAAAAAATAATATAGCAAAACAATGAATAAATCTTTTACCTTAATAGAAATATTAGTAGTAATAGTTGTAATTGGAATTCTTTCTAGTTTTATTCTAGTTGGCATGAGTTCAATAACCAATTCAGCTACCATTGCTAAGGGGAAAGCTTTTGCTAATTCATTAAGAGATTCATTGTTGATGAGTTTGGTTTCAGAATGGAAATTAAATGATGGAACAGGAAGTTCAACAATCGTTGATTCTTGGGGAGGGAAAACAGGAACACTTGTTAATGTTCCTGTATGGAAAACTGGAGCAGATTGTGTTGGAGGTTCTTGTTTATATTTTGATGGAACAGGTAATAAATATGTTAGTACTGCTTTTTCTTTTAGTGCACCAAATTATATTACAGTAGAATTTTGGATAAAAGGAAGTATAAATCCTAGTAATTGGCAATGGATTTTGGATGGAGGACAATCTATTCCAAATGGTTCTTTTTCTATAGTTAGGCCAGTTAATGCAAACGATATTCAATATAGATATTCTAATGGAACTACTTGTACGCTTAATGCTGGTTATGCTAATTTTTTTAATGGTTATGATAATAAATGGATGCACGTTGTTATTGCTGCAGATTATGTAAATAATCTAGTTAAATATTACAGAAATGGAATTTTATTATCTCCATCAGCGTCAATGACTGCTCCTATAAAACCAATAACATCTTTTATGAATTTTGCAATTTATGCTACAGCGGATTATCCTTTTATTGGATATTTTGATGAAACTCGTATTTATAGTCAATTAGTTTCAACTTTTGATATTCAGCAAAAATACTATTCTGGATTGAATAGAATGTTAGTTAAAAGAAATATTTCTAACAATGAATACGCAGAGAATATTTTAAACTTAACTACTCGTTAATTCTTCTAACGTAATCTCCGCTTTCAGTATTAATCTCAATAATATCTCCTTCTTCAATAAAAAGAGGTGCATTTATTTTCGCTCCAGTTTCAATGGTTATTGATTTATTTCCTCCCTGAGCCCTGTCTCCTTTAACACCAGGAGTTACTTCAGTTACTTTTAGTTTTACTTTAATTGGTAAAATTACATTAATAATTTTATCATTAAAAACAATGGTTTCTACTTTTTCGTTTGCTTTAAGAAATTTGCACTTATCTCCAATTTGTTCTTCTGTTAATTCAAATCTTTTTGAAGCATTGTCTGTTTCTGAAAAAACATACTTGTTTTTATTTTGATAAATAAATTTAGCATCTTTTTTTTCAATCTCTGCTTCTTCAAAAGAATCTCTTGGTTGAATACTTCTAGCAACAATACTTCCATTGATTAAATTCTTTAATTTAACTTGAAGATAGGAATGACCTCTTCCTTTAAAAGTATTAACAGCCTCTACGATTTCATAAGGCTGATCGTTAATTACTATTATTTTTCCTTTTTCTAGTTCTGAATATGATAACATGTTATTCTTTTTTCCATTCAATTTTATCTTCTTTATCGGCGAATTCGAGCCATTCTCCGCCGTCATCAATAACAAACCATTTTCTTTTGGTTTGTGACCAGACCATGGGTTGATTTCTATAATAAGGTTTTTTTATTATCTCTTTTGGTTTTAATTTGTCAAGCTCTAGCCATTTTTTAAAGACTGTTTCAATAGAATAATCTAATTTTCTTGATTTTGCCCAATCAGCTACAATTGTTATTGCTTTTTTGGCTTGTTTAACTGAACCAGCTAACTCAATTAATTCTTTGGCTGGTCTAGTATATCTAGAATAAATGATCTTTCTTTTTTTAGCATCTTCTTTTATTTGCCCTAAAGACAATCCTTTTGTAGAAAAAAAATGATTAACTACCTCTTGAATATCAGTTTCTTTTTTTTCTTTCATAGTTTATTAATAATGTTTTCGTAAAAATTTTTAACTTCTTTTAGTTCTTTTAAGCCTTTTTCGGTTATTTGGTAAGTTCTTCTTCTGTCTTTTAAATTGCTTTTTACTAGGTTTTCTGCTTCTAGGCGATAAAGCACTCTGTAAGGAGTAATATTGCCAGGTCTAAAACCAAACTCTTTTTCAATCAAAGAGGGAAGTTCCCAGGCATAAGCAGAGTTTTTCTTTAAAAGTATAAGAATGTAGATCCAGAGATTTTCTTTAGTGTTTAGTTTTTTTAGTCTTTCTATTGGTTGCATTATTTAATCTTAATGTATTTGATTTTAGTAGTCAAATTTTTGACAATTTTGTTTTTGCGCGATATTAAGTAAATAAGAAAATATATGAAAATAATAGTTAAAGCAACAAGTAGAGGGCAAATAACAATTCCAGTAAAATGGAGAAAGAATTTTGCTACAGATAATTATATAATAGAAGAAAAAAAAGATGTATTGGAGATAAGGCCATTAAAAAAAGAAGCCCTAGAAAAAGAAGAACATACTGTTTTTGATGCTATAAGAGATAATAAAGGAAAAGGAATAAAAGCTGAAGACTTAGTTAAGATATTATATGAGTCAGAATAATATTATAAATGAAATCAAAAAGCTTCTTAAGAAGATTAAAAAAGAAGGCTCATTTAATTAGTTTTTAGTTAAAATGCATAGGTATTGCAATTTAATGCATAGGTATGCTATAATAATACAATAATTATAATATTTAATAAAATGGAACCAGAGTCTTTAATATCTATAGGTGAAGCAGCTATGCGTTTAGGAGTCTCTGTAGACACATTGCGACGTTGGGACAAGTCAGGAAAATTAATAGCAATAAGAAAGAATAATATTCGTTATTATTTTGAAAAGGATATTGATATTTTTTTGAACAAATTATCTACCATAGCTTTTGATTGGGCATCCTTGGAAACATCTACCGAAATTCCAGATACATTTTATTGTAAAGATGGCTTTATATTTCAATCGAGATTAGAAAAAATGCAAAACGCTTTAATCAAGAAAAATAGTTTTAATAACATTTTATCTCTTTTGGTGGCAATAACAGGAGAGATAGGAAATAATTCTTTTGATCATAATCTTGGTAATTGGCCAGATATACCTGGAATATTTTTTGGATACGATATCAATAAAAAAGAAATAGTTTTGGCTGATCGTGGACAAGGAATCCTTAAAACCCTACAAAGAATAAAACCAGATTTAAATAATTATAGAGATGCTTTAAGAGTTGCTTTTACAGAAGTAGTGTCTGGAAGATCTCCAGAAGAAAGGGGAAATGGGTTAAAGTTCGTAAGAAAAATTATTTTAAAAAACTCAATAGATTTCTTTTTTCAATCAGGAGATTATCAATTAGAAATTAAACAAAATGTCGATATTGATATTAAAAAATCTAAACAATTTATTAGAGGATGCATTGCTATAATTAAATTTTAAAAAATATGAAAATAGAAATTAAAAAATTTGGAACAATTCTTATTTCAAGACAATCAGGAAAAGAAGCTCTTGCTGCTTTTGAGTCATCATTAAAAAATATTAAAGAGGAAGAAGAAGTGATAATTGATTTTGACGGAGTTATAACTTTTTCTCCTTCTTGGGGAGATGAATTTCTTACTTCCTTGGCTAAAAGATACGGAGATAAGTTTAAGTTGATGAGTACAGATAATCCATCAGTTATTGCCACTATTGAGATTCTTGAAGAAACAAATAATTTTAAATTTAATAGAATATAGAACATAATGTGGAAACTTAACTTGACAAACTATTTTACAGCTGTAAAATAAAATAATATAATTATAAATAAAGATTATTTATGGCAAAAACCAAAAAAGAAATTAAGATTGCTATTGCTGGAGTAGGGAATTGCGCAAGTTCTTTAGTTCAGGGTATTTATTATTACAAAGATATTAAAGATGATGATGAATTAGTTCCTGGATTAATGCATAATGTTGTGGGAGATTATAAAGTGTCTGATATTAAAATTGTAGCTGCTTTTGATGTTGACAAGAGAAAAGTAGGTAAAGACGTTTCTAAAGCTATTTTTGAAAAACCAAACTGTACAAAAGTTTTTTGTAAAGATGTTCCCAAGACAGGGGTGATTGTTAAAATGGGACCAATTTTAGATGGAGTAGCTGATCATATGAAGAATTATCCAGAAGAACAAACTTTTACGCCTGATAAAAAGAAAGCGGTTGATGTTGTTGCTGAATTAAAAAAATCAGGAGCAGATGTTTTGGTATCATATATGCCTGTTGGTTCTCAAAAAGCAACTGAATTTTATGCTCAAGCAGCATTAGACGCAGGAGTTGCTTTTATTAATTGTATGCCAGTTTTTATTTGTTCTGATGAAAAATGGGAAAAGAAATTTAGGGACAAAGGAGTTCCTTGTATTGGAGATGATATTAAGTCACAAGTAGGGGCAACAATTACTCACAGAGTATTGTCTCATTTATTTGCTCAAAGAGGAGTAGTGATTGATAAGTCTTATCAATTAAACTTTGGAGGAAATACTGACTTTTTAAATATGTTATCAAGAGACAGATTAAAATCAAAGAAATTATCTAAAACAGAAGCAGTTGAATCAGAGTTAGGTAAAAGACTAAGTTATGATAATTTACATATTGGTCCATCTGATTGGGTTCCTTTTTTGAAAGACAATAAAGTTTGTTTTATTAGAATAGAAGGAAGAAAATTTGGTGATGTACCAGTTGAATTAGAATTGAGATTATCAGTTGAAGATTCTCCAAATTCTGCTGGTTGTGTCATTGATGCAATTCGTTTATTAAAAATTGCCTTAGATAGAGGAATTGGTGGAACTTTGCTTTCTCCTTCAGCATATTTTATGAAACATCCTTACAAACAATTTACTGATGAAAAGGCAAGAGAAATGATTGAAGAATTTATTGCAGGAAAAAGAGAAAGATAATATAATTAGGATTAATATAATAATATAAAAATATTATGGAACCAATAAATAGATTTATTGAAACAACAACAAGAGGAAATCTCTGGATATATGTTTTATCTTTGGGTATTGAAAGAGAAATACAAGACAAAGAGGTTTCTGGTTTAATTTTTGATAAGTTTGGATTTCTTCCAAGTGAATTATTAATTAAAACCATTTTATTTAGATTAAAATCTCAAGGATATATTAAGACAGAAAAGTATAAAGGAGAAAAAGCTTTTAGCACAACAGACAAAGGAAAAGAAGAATTGAGAAAAATGAAAAAGTTCACAGAAGAATTATTACAAAAACTATGAAAAAAGCAATTGGAATTTATAGGGAAATTAAATTAGCAGGAAAACCAGGCTCTGATCAAAAAATATTAGACTTGGTTGCTGAGGAACTAAGAAAAAAAGATTTTGAAGTTCAAACTGTTTTTCCCGATCAATTTGATAATAATATTGAAGTAGATTTAATTTTTACAATGGCAAGAGGGGAGAGCATTAATCAGGTTTTAATGAGTAAAAGTGTTTTTACTTTAAATTCTCCTCAATCAATTAGGTTTTCTTTTGACAGAAAAGGAACTTATAAGAAAATGATTGAAATGGGAGCCAATATTCCAGAAACTAATTTTTACAATATTAATGATTTGAATTTTTCTATTATTAATAAAAAATCTATATTAAAACCTGCGAATAGACATGAATTTTGGTTTGTTGTTGAAAATGAAGAAGATTTTAATAAAGCAATAGAAGAATACAAGAAAGAAGGAATAGAAGAAATAGTTATTCAGGATTTTATTGAAGGAGACCATGTAAAATATTATGTGATTGATGAAGAAGTAATTTTACCAATAGGAATAGAGAATAATTTTTCAGAAAATATTATTAATCAAATTAAAGAACAGGCAATTCTTACAGGAAAGGTTACTGGGCTAAAAATATTTGGAGGAGATTTTATTGTTACTCAAGATAATGCTTTTTGTGTTGATGCTAATGATTGGCCATCTTTTGGATCCATCGAAGGAACAACTCAAGAAGAATCAGCAATTAAAATAGCAAATTTTATTATCAAAGAATATGTTAACAGATAACTTAAGGCAAGTCTTTAAAGGTTTTTCTTTATCTTCAGGTAAATTTTTAGGAGGTTTAGGTATAACCCCTAACATGATTACTTTTTTGGTTTTGATATTTGGAGTTATTGGTGCTTATTTTATTTATTTAGGAAATTTTAATTTAGCGATATTTTTCATTTTAATATCAGGATTAATGGATTTTTTTGATGGAGCAATTGCTAAAGCGTGTCAAAAAGAAACTAAATTTGGAGGATTATTCGATTCTACAACAGATAAATTTACAGAAATAATGATTTATATCTCTTTAGGTCTTTATGATTTTCATTTATGGCTCGGAGCATCATTAGCAATAGCTTTTTTTATGCTTTCTAGTTATATTTCAAAACATGCTAAAGCGAGCGGGGGAAAAGGTGGCGGTGGATTATTAGAAAGAAAAGAGAGATTAATTTTAATAGTGCTTGGATTATTATATATTGATTTTATGGTTTATGCTTTATATATAATTGCTTTCTTTTCTTTGTTGACAGCACTACAAAGATTTTTAAGAAATTACAAACTCTTGAACCAATAAATTAATTTAGCTATTGGTGAAAATATTTGAAGAATAAAGGGGGACTGTTTACCAGTAACCTTTATTTTTTTATTTAAGATATCATTCTTGATGTCTTGAATATTGTTAATTTCTATGTATGCATTTCCTATTTCCCATAGAGTATGTGAATCGCTACCAGCAACAAAAGGTAAATCATATTTTTCTAAAAGAAGAAAGGATTTTTTATTACCATTCTTTGTTTGACTTCTACTGTTGAAAACCTCTATACCATCTACAATTTTTATATATTTTTCTAATAATTTAAATGGTTTTTTTCTATGATAATGGTGAGCAATAATTGCGATTCCTCCTTGAGAATGTATTTCTTTTATTATTTCTTCTCCAGTTTTTCCTTTTGGATCAATTTCTTTATTGATAAAGTATGCTAAAATTTCTCCTATTGTTTTATTGTTTTCTTTTATTTTTATTTCTTCCCCCAATATTAAAAGAAAGTTTTTAGTATTAGCATATTCAATTAATTCATCCCAAGCTTTTGTTGTATTGTGATCAGTAATCGCAATTCCATCCAGTCCTTTTTTGATTGCCGTGTCAATTAAAAGCTTAGGAGAGCAGATACTATCCCTTGAATAAAAACTATGGCAATGCATATCTATTTTCATAATATTTTTTAATTTTAATACTTTTTTGAGTTTCTGTCTAATGGCTTGACTAAGTAGCGGTAATATTGTATATTATTAACGGCATTTTGCCAATTTAAAAAGGAGATAATTATGCTAAAAGCCATTGTTATGCATGATTGGGATGGAACTGATGTGGACACCATGCCTTCTCATGCTGATCTTGCAGCCAGAATGATTGAAAAACATTTTGGTATGGATTTTACAGTTGCTCGAAAAAAATACCTTGAAACAACAGGTGTTCCTTTTGACAAGCAACTTGAGATTATTTTTCCGGACATGCCTGCTAAAAAATTGCAGGAGTGTGCAGAAGAATACCACAAAAGAAAAATAACAGAGGTTTACGGAAACCCAATAACGTTTCCGACCCTTAGGCCAGCCCTTGAACTTTCAGAAGAACTTATATTTAAAAGTGTAATTTCTTCTTCAACAGAGGCTAGTATTATTAAGCCTTGGGCAGCAAAAGAAGATCTGTCTTATTATTTCTTTGCTATTCTTGGCAGGGAAAGCGGAAGCAAGACTGATCATATTGAATATGTTGGGAATATTTATCCCGATGTACCAATATTCTTCTTGAGCGATTCAGTTGGAGATATGGATCTTCCAGCTATAACTATCGGGGTTTGTGCGCCTAGAAATAAGCACAAAGAATTTTATAGAGCAGGAGCTGATTGGGTTTTTTCTTCACCACCATCAATAGCGGTGATTAAAAGAATTGATTCAATCTTATAGAGCTATTGCTCTTTTTTTTATTTTTGTGTTATTATTGAAATATAATAATAAAATATAATCTATGTCTAACTGGTTAATTTATGGTTTGACAAGTGCTCTTTTTTGGGGAACATATTCTATTTTTTCTAAAATAGTCACCTCAGATAAGTTTTTAAAAATACAACCAGATTTATCTTCTCTTCTAATGTTTGCTGGAATTAGTATAGTTTTTTTAGGATATTTTTTGATTAAATCCCAATTAGGCTTTAATTATAAATTAATGGGATTTTCTTTGCTTATATTAATTGTTTTTGTTATTTTATTCTTATTAAACAAATCAGGCGTTAATATTAATTGGCAAGTTATTTTGTTTGGTTTTGGACAAGGAGCTTTGTGGGCACTAGGAATGGTTTTTACTTTTTTAGCTTTTTCTTCAGGGGCAGAAGCAGCAAAATTAGTTCCTCTTTATAACACTAACACTTTAATAGCGGTTTTGATTGGATTATCTTTTCTTCATGAGGTTCCAGCAGCAGACGAAAGAATAAAGGTTATTAGTGGAGCTATCTTAATTGTTTTAGGAGGAATATTAGTAAGTAGATAAAATATGAATAAAGAAAATATTAAAGGAATTATTTTTGATTTAGACGGGGTTTTACTTGAAACAGAATATTATCAGTGGCAAGGTTGGGTAATTTCATTAAGGGAACTTGGAATTGAATTAACAAAAGAGAAATATTATGATTATGCTGGAAAAAATGGAAAGCAAATAGAAAAAGAATTAATTAGAGATTTTAATTTAAATCTTAACGAAGGAGAATTACTTTCTAAAAAAGAGCCATTGCTTATAAAATGGTTTGAGGAAAAGAAATTGAATTATATGCCTTTTGCCAAAGAAGCTGTAGAGTTTTTCTCATCTAATTTTAAAACAGCAATATGCTCCGGTGGACCAAAAGATGAAATAATATTAAAATTAAAAAACGCAGAATTAATAGAATATTTTCCTATTATTGTTGCTGGAAGTGATGTGGAAAAAAGTAAGCCAGCTCCTGATATTTATTTAAAAGCACAAGAATTAATTGGTTTATCAAAAGAAGAATGTCTAGCAATTGAAGATACTCAATATGGTCTTGAAGCGGCTAAAGGAGCAGGATTAAATTGTGTGTCAATTCCTAATGAATATTCTTTAAAACAAGACTTTTCAAAAGCAGATATGATTTGCAATTCTTTAAAAGATTTAATAGAATATTTTAATGGAAATTAAAAACATCAAAGCAATATTATTTGATTTAGATGGAACTCTTTACAAGACAGAGGCTTATCAATTAAAAGCCTGGAACGATGTTTTGGAAAAAAGAGGTATTTTTATTGATCCAAAAGATTATTTTAAATATATTGGTAAAACTGCCCTAGAGGTAGAAAAAAGCATTATTAAAGAATACAGTCTAGATATTAAGTTAGGAGAAATCGAAAGAGAAAAAGAAGAGTTATTATTACAATGGTTTAAAGATGATGATGATTTAGAATTAATGCCTTATGCTAAAGAATCAATAGAGTTTTTTTCTAATCACCCTTCATTATTGGTTGGTCTTTGTACAAGTGGATCAAAAAATGAATCTGTTTGTAAATTAAAAAAGAATAATTTGTGTGACAAGTTTGATATTATAATCACCAAAGACGATGTGTTAAATGGTAAGCCAGCTCCTGATGTATACTTAGAGGCAATGAAAAGATTAGGATTACAAGGAAATCAATGTTTAGCAATTGAAGACACTGAACATGGTTTAGAATCAGCTAAGCAGGCTGGAGCATATTGTTTTGCTATTCCTCAAGAGTTTTCTAAGAATCAAAACTTTTCTAAAGCAGATAAAGTTTTAGAATCTCTTAATGATTTAATTGTTTTTTTTAAAGTCTAGTTTAGCAAGAGATGGGGCTAGAGCAAAAATAATGTTTGATTTTTTACCTCCTGCCTTTGTTGTTTTATTTAAAATAGCTTGTTTAAAGTCTTCTATTGTTTTTCCTTCACATTCAGTATAGGCATTACCAACTGTTCTATAGTAATGAGAATCAGAACCACCAGTCATTGCTAAATTATATTTTTTAGCAAATTCAAATGCTTTTTTGTCAGGACCTTTATTGGGTCTTTTTGCGTTTAATACTTCTATTCCATCAATCAATTCAAGATATTTTGTTAAGTCATCTTTAAAACCTAGCATTTCATAAAATGGATGGGGGATAATAACAAGGCCTCCTTGTTTTTTTATTTCTTTCATTACAAATTCAGCTTCTTTGTGTTTTCCGTCAATCTTTTCTTTTAGAAATAATCCAATTATTTCTCCTTGCTTTGAATTAATTTCATCACCAAGGATTATTGGAAAATTAAGTTCTTTTGAAACTTTAATTGCATCCAACCAGCCTTGTGTTGAATTGTGATCAGTAATGGCAATAGCATCTAATTTTTGGTTTTTTGCTCGAATGGCTGATTCTTTAATTGTTGAAAGACCGTCTGAATAATTAGTATGACAATGTGAATCTATTTTCATATGTTTACAATATACTTTTTTTATTGAATAAAATCAAATAATTTGATATGCTTGAAGTATGAAAAAGAGAGTATTTATTGCTATTAATCTACCAGACAAAACTAAGAATAATCTTGAAGAAATTCAGAAAAAGACTGAAAACTCTTTTTCGTATTTTAGTGGTTTTTGTCCTGTAACATGGACAAGGAAAAACAATCTTCATATTACTTTGTTATTTTTAGGTAATATTGAAACAGAAGATCTATTATATATTTTTGAAAAATTAGAAGCAATTACAAAAAATACAGAACCTTTTGAAATTAATTTGAATTCAATTACTTATTCTCCAGATAATAATCCAAGAATGGTTTGGGTTAATGGAGAGAAAAACAATGAATTAAAGGTTTTTCAAGAATCAATGGAAAAAGAGCTATTTAATCGAGGGAGCAAAGAATTTAATGTGCATATTACTTTAGGAAGAATAAAGCAATGGCAATTTAGAAAGATTCCTAAAGAAGAGATTCCAGAAATAGAACAAGTTAATTTAACCTTTAAAGTTAATTCAATTGAAGTAATGGAAAGTGAACTTAAAAGAGGTGGGGCAATGTATACTACTCTTAAGTCCTTTCCTTTAGAATTATGAATAAAATATATTTTATTGGTATAGGGGGAATAGGGGTTTCTGCATTAGCTAAGTTTTATCTAGAAAAAGGATGGCATGTTTCTGGTTCTGATCTTTGTCAGTCTGCTATTACTGATGATTTAATTAAAAAAGGTATTAATGTTTTTATTGGCGAGAACAAGGAAAACATTAAAGATTTTAATTTAGTAGTTTTTAGTCCTGCAATTCAAGAAGATAATCCTGAACTAAAAGAAGCAAAAGAAAGGGGATTAAAAACAATGAGTTATCCTCAATGTTTAGGAGAATTAAGTAAAGAATATTTTACTATTGCTGTTTCAGGAACACATGGAAAAAGTACAACTACAGCTATGTTAGCTTTAATCTTAATTAAAGCTGGTATTGATCCAACAGTAATAGTTGGTACTAAAATCAAGGAATTTAATAATTCTAATTTTAGAGCTGGTAAATCAAAATATTTATTAATTGAAGCTTGTGAGCACGAAGCTTCTTTTTTAAATTATTGGCCAGAAATTGCTGTTATTACCAACGTAGAAGAAGATCATTTAGATTTTTATTCTAATTTAGAAAATATTGAAAAAGCTTTTAGAGAATTTGTTTCTCATTTAAAAGATAGTGGCACCTTAGTTAAAAGAGACGATGTTAAGATGAGTTTTAAAAATACAGTAGAATTTTCTTTAAAAGATGAAGAAGTAGAAGAATTAAAGAAAATAATGAAGGTTCCAGGGGATCATAATATTCTTAATGCTTTAGCAGCCCTAAAGGTTGCTAGAATTTTTGGAATTGATGATAGTGTTTCTTTTCAAGCCTTATCTCAATATCTTGGTTCTTGGAGAAGGTTTGAAATTACTCAATTACCTAATTTTGTTCTTATTGATGATTATGCCCATCATCCAACCGAAATTATGGTTACCTTAAAAGCAGCAAGGGAAAAATATTTAAACAATAATATTTATTGTGTTTTTCAGCCTCATCAATACCAAAGAACAAAGTTTTTATTTAATGATTTTGTTGATGTTTTCAAAGAAGTATTAAGAACCAATTTAATCGAAAAACTATTTTTAATTGATGTTTATGATGTAGTAGGAAGAAAAGGACAAGGTGATGATATGAATTATAGTTCAAAAGCATTAGCTGAAAGAATTGATAATAAAAGAGCAAAAAGAATTGAACAAGCCTATTTAAAGCAAGAGCTTGAGGGAGCAGAAGTAATTATAATGATGGGAGCAGGCAATATTTATGATTTAAGCGAGGAATTGAAAAATTCTTGCAAAGATTTATAAAATTGTATATTATATATTAATATGAATAAAAATTCATCAAAATTAGATAATAAAAACTATGAAGTTTAATTTAAACCGCCATTTTTATGGGGTTTTTATTTAATATGAAAGTAGCAATTTTAGGTCATTTGTTAACAAAAAAAGATTTAAGAAAATTATTTCCTTTTGGAAAATATCTTCCGTTAAGCTTAATGGAATTTCTTATTAATATTTATCCTAAAAAGTTTTCATTAATGTCTGAGTTTGATATTTTAGGAAAAGCCAAGGGATATCTTTTAGGAATTCATTTAACCTCTGAACAAATAATGAATAACGACAAAGATAAGATTAAAAATATTATTTTAGAAACCATTCTTTATGCACAAAACAAATTAAATTGTGATATCGTTATGTTGGGAGCCCTAACCGCTCCAGCAACTTCTGCTGGTTTATGGCTTAAAACTAAGAATCAGATAAAATTAGGTATTACTACTGGTAATACATATACTGCTGCTGTTGCAATACAAGCAACTGAAAAAGCAATAGATTTAGCGGGACTTAATTTAGATAATATTAAAATTGCAATAGTTGGTTCAGCGGGAGTTATTGGAGAAGCAGTAGTTAAGTATTTTAATAAAAAAAATGCAAATTTAATTTTAGTTGAAAGAAGCTTAGAAAGGTTTGACAGATTAAAAAATAAATTACAGGGAAAAAATTTTGAATTAACAGATAATTTAAAAAATATAATTAATGCAGATGTTTTAATTACGGCAACTTCTCATCCAGAAGCATTAATTACAGGAGATTTATTAAAAAAGAACGCTATTGTAATTGATGTAGCAGAACCTTCAGATGTAGTTTCAGACATTAAAAAAATTAGACCAGATGTAATATCTATTGATGGAGGAAGGGTAAAGTGGAATAAAATTAATATTAATTTTAAAATAGGACTTCCTTCTAATGTTGGTTTTGCCTGTATGACAGAAGGAATGATGCAAGCTTTAGAAGAAGATAAAAATGATTATATTGGTTCAGTTGATATGAATCATTTAGAAGATACCATTAATTGGGCAAAAAAATGGGGATTTGAAATAGCAGATTTTACTTGTTTTAATGAATTAATTGATTTAAAAAAATTTAAAAATATAAATAATTAATAATAAAAATATGGCAAATGCAAATTATTATGTTCCAGATAATCGACCATGGTTTAATTTGTATGATGAATCTATAGAGCATCATATTGATTATTTAGAAGAACCTTTGTATTATTTTTTAGATAAAGCAGCTAAAGAATATCCTAAAAATATTGCTTTAAGTTTTTATGGAACAGAGATTAATTATAAAGATTATAAAGAACTAGTAGATAAATTTGCTCATGCTTTACAATTAAATGGAATCCACAAGGGGGATAGAGTGATTATTATGGCTGTTAATTGTCCACAAGCGATAATCAGTATTTATGGAACAATGAAGGCAGGAGCAATACCAATTCCCTTGAATCCTTTATATACAGCAAAAGAGTTAGAGTATTTTTTTAAGGATTTGGAGCCAAGAATAGTTATTACGCCTGATAATTTTTATAATAATGTTTTTGAAGCAGCTAAGGTAACACCACAAATTGAAAAAATAATTAGTACTAATATTTCAGATTATTTTCCTACAATAAAAAAATATTTAGCACGTATTTTAGGAAAAATTAAAGTCATTAAATGTAATGAAGCTATTGATTTTAAAGAGTTTATTAATGTTTCTTCGGAGTACGAACAAATTAATATAAACCCTAAAGAAGATACAGCATTAATGGTTTATACTGGTGGAACAACAGGAGAACCAAAAGGAGTAATGCTTACTCATTATAATGTAATGGCTAATATTTTAAATTTTGAGGAATGGTTTAAAAATGTTTCGATTAAGTCGTGTTTGTTGGTTGTGCCTCTTTTCCACATTTATGGTTCTGGGCCTATAATTAATTTTATTGCTTCTCGATGCGGGAAAATGGTAATTTTACCTAAATTTAACACAAAAGAAACTATTAAAGAATTATTAAAACATAAGGTTAATGGTTTGTTTTGTGTCCCAGCAATTTATGCTGCATTTATAAAATATTATCAAGATAATCCAAATGAACCTAAATTAACAGATGTTACTTTTTGTGCTAGCGGTAGTACATCAATTTCTTCTTATGTTTGGAAAAATTTACAAAAAATTATTCCTAATGCTTTTTTAATAGAAGGTTATGGTTTATCAGAAACATGTCCGGGGGTTATTATGGATCCGGTTGATAATAAATACGAAAAAAGAATAAATTCTGTTGGAGTCCCTATGACAGATGTTGATGCAAAAATAATAGATTTAATAACAGGAGAAGAATTACCTCCAGAGAAATCAGGAGAAATAATAATTAAAGGCCCATCTATATTTAAAGGTTACTGGAAAAAAGAAGAAAAAACAAAAAAAGCCTTAAAAGATGGATGGTTTTATACTAATGATATTGGTAGAATGGATAAAGATGGTATTTTTTATATTGAAGGTAGACGTGACGACATGATTAATGTTAGGGGAGAAAAAGTTTGGCCAAGAGAAATAGAAACAGTTTTAGAACAAAATCCAAAAATATTAGATGTTGCAGTTATTGGTGTACAAAATGATTATTATGGTCAGGCCATAAAAGCGTGTATTGTTTTAAAACAAGGATTTGAATCTTCTGAGAAGGAAATTATTGATTATTGTAAAGAAAAAATTGCACCGCATAAAATTCCACAAATGGTCGAGTTTTTCAAAGAATTACCCAAATCAAATTTGGGAAAAACATTACATTCTCAATTAAGAAAAAGAGAAATAAAATAAAATGATAGAAATACCATTTCCAGTATATTTTCTTGTGCCTAGCGCCTTAATAATTTTTATTGTTGGTTTTTATAGTTGGATTAAGGTAAAAAAAAACAGTAATTTTATTTTTTTTCTTCTTTCAATAGCACAATCAACGTGGGCTATTTCTACTTTCCTAATGTGGTATAATTGTGACAGTGATTCAGCAGTTTTATTCTGGGATAAAATGTTATATGTCGCAACATTTTTTATGATTCCTTTTTTATATCATTTTTCTATTGAATTATGTGAAATTAAGACGAAAATTTCTAAAATATCTCTTTTCTTGTCTTATTTTTTAGGACTTTTTTTTATTTTTTTAATAACCCAAACAGATTATTTTGTTAAAGATGTTTTTCGTTATGATTGGGGTTGTCATACTATGGCTCAGGTTGGGCATCATTTTTTTCTAGTCTACATGTTTATTTTTCTTTCATGGGCTTTTTATAATTTTTATAAAACATGGAAAGACGATGAACAACCAAAAGAAAAAAGAGTAAGATCTTTTTATATTCTTTTTGCTTTTTTAATTTTTAGTTTTTCTGGTTTGGGTTTACTTTCTGCTTATCAGATTGCATTTTATCCTATATATTATTTTGGACTTCCTTTGTGTGCGTTAATTATTACGTACGCCATTACTGAAAGAAACTTATTTCCATCTGTTGTTGCAACAGACATCTTGGTTGTGGTTATTTTAATTCTTTTAATGACCTTTTTTATTTTTCCCAGCTTAGAGTTTGATTTTTTCGCTAAAGCATTAATATTTATTTTGATTTTAGTATTAAGTTTATTACTAATTAAACACAATCATGAAGAACTAGAAAGAAGAAGAGAATTAGAGAGAATGAGTAACTTAAAATCAGAATTTATATCTATTGTTTCTCATCAATTAAGAACTCCATTGGCCGCAATGAGGGGTTATGCCTCTATGATAAAAGATGGAGATTACGGAAAAATTAATGAAAATACTTTAGATGCCGTTAAATACATACACGATTCTAGCGTAAGAATGATAAAATTAGTTAATAGCTTGTTAAGCGTTAGTCGTCTTGAACGAGGAAAAATTGAATTAAATGTAGAAAATATTTCAATTGAAAAAGTAATAGAAGAGTGCGTTAAAGAAATTTCAATACCAGCAAAAGAAAAAAATCTTTATTTGCTATATAAAAAAGGAAGAATTAAATTACCTTTAATTAGGGGAGATTTTGAAAAAATAAAACATGCGTTAAGTAATATAATAAATAATGCAGTTATATATACGATTGATGGCGGAGTAACAGTTAAAAGTTTTTTGGCGGATAATATTATTAAGATTGAAATTAAGGATACGGGTGTTGGAATAGATGAAGAAGATATGGAAAAAATATTTAAAAGTTTTACAAGGGGTAAAGGAGGAACCGAATTATATACACAGGGGACAGGTTTAGGGCTTTATGTGGCTAAAAGTTTTTTAGAAATGCATAATGGAAATATAAGGGTTGAGTCAAAAGGGAAAAATAAAGGTAGTATTTTTACTATTGAGTTACCAATAAAGTCGAATATAGGAAAAAAACAATTATTTAATTTAATTCCAAACTAATATGAAAAAAATACTTATCATTGAAGACGAAAAAGTTTTATCAGAGATGTACAAGTTTAAATTTTCTAAAGAGGGATATGATATTATTAATGCTGTTGATGTTGAAACAGGTTTAAGCCTAATGGAGTCTGATAATCCTGATTTAGTAATATTAGATATTCTTTTACCCAAAGAAAGTGGTATTAACTTTTTAGAAAAATACAAGGGTGATGTTCCAGTAATTGTATTGTCAAATTTTGATGACAATGAAACTAAAAATAAAGCTTTTTCTTTGGGGGCTAAAGACTATATAATCAAATCAAACCTTGATCCCCAAGAAGTTCTAGAAAAAATCAAATCTTATTTAAAAGAATAATTGGCAAAATCATTAAAATATGATTTAATAATATAATATGATTGATACACCGCTTTCAATTTATGTTTTAATGCCTAGCAGTATTTTTATATTGTTGGTATCTTTAATTTTGTTTATTTTAAAAAAGGAAAGGCCTTATTTTATATTTTTTATTATCGGTGTTTTTCAGTTTTTCTGGATGCTTGTAACTTACATTATGTGGAAATTTTATGGATTAGGAATTGAAATAAATCCAGTTAACGAGAAAGTTTTTTCTTTATGTATTTTTTTAATGCCTGTTTTTCTTTATCATTTTTCTGTTGAGTTTTGTAAAATTACTAGCCAAAGAATACATCTTTTTGTCGCATATTTAGTTGCATTTGTTTTTGTATTTATTGCTGATGCTAATAAAATAGTTAATGGTTTATTTTTTTATGAATGGGGAGGTGGCTCAAGTACTGTTTATCAGTTTTTTGTTTTGTTTATGCTTGTTCTTTTGGGCACGACTCTTTATAATTTTTCGAGAAACATTTTAAACAAAAAACAAGGAGAAGAAAAAAAAGATCTTTCTGTGATTTTACTTTTAGCTTTTGGTGTGTTTGGGTTGGTTTTTATTGAATTTTTACCTTTACAAGGAGTTAATATTTATCCATTGTTTTATTTAAGTATTCCTGTTTATGCCTTAATAATGGCCTATATCTTAATTGAAAGAAATCCATTAGCTTTAGTTATTACAACTGATATTTTAGTAACAGTTGCTATTGCTTTTCCTGCTGCTTTAGTTGTTTTTCAAGAAGTAGAAATGGGAATTACCGAACGTTCAATTATTTTTGTTTTAATTTCAGTAGCGTCTTTTATGTTATTAAGATATACATTGAAAATGAAGAACATTAATAAAGAATTTGAAAAAAAACTAAATAAAAGAACAGCAGAATTAGAAGAAAATACCAATGAATTGATTAATATTAAGTGTCAATTAGAAAAAGCAAACAAAATACTTGAAGCAAAAATAAAAGAAAGAACAAAAGAATTACAAGAAGCAAATCAAAATTTAGAAGAACAGGTAAAAGAAAGAACCGTTGAATTAAATAGAAAAGCTGAAGAATTAGAAGAAAAGATGTTAGAGTTAAAGAAATTTAGCGAATTTCTTATTAACAGAGAAAATAAGATGGTTGAACTAAAAAATAAGATCAAAAAACTAGAGAAAAAATGAGAAAGAGCGATTGGTTGTTCATTGTTTTATTTATTTTTATTTTTATAGCTTTCTTCAATCCAGAAGAAAGTATTTTTGCTAAAGAATATAAAAATAATTTATTTATTTCTTTTAGTGAAAGTAACCTATTAAGACCATTAGAAAAGTTAAATAAAAATATTAGCGGTATTAGTGCATCAAGTTATTATTCTGTTTTAATTGATAATAATGAAAAGGTTTTTTTTCAAAGAAATGTTGATGAAAAAAATTCTATTGCTTCTTTAAGCAAACTAATGACAGCTGTAATTGTTTTAGAGAACTATAATTTAAAAGATAAAATTATAATTTCTCAGAAAGCAGTAGATACCTTTGGAGGTGTGGGAAATTTAAAAGCCGGAGAAATTTTTTCAATTGATAGTTTATTAAAAATGACGCTTATTGAATCAAACAATGATGCAGCAGAAGCTTTGGCAGAAAAAATAGGAAGAAGTAATTTTATTTCTTTAATGAATAAAAAAGCCTTTGAGCTTAATATGAAAGATACTAATTTTATTAATCCAACAGGCCTTGATTTTAATGAAAGCAATATTTCAACCATAGATGACTTGAAAAAGCTTATTCTTTACATAATTGAAAAACACCCTTTGATTAGCGAAATCCTTTCCATAAGCGAAATAAATATTCATCATAAAATAGAAACAACTAATATTTTATTAAACGAAAATAATAGTTATATTTGGGGTAAAACAGGATTTACTGAT
>JAQUWR010000008.1 GCA_028692745.1 Minisyncoccota bacterium | reverse complement strand
TTGACATCACCTATTAAGTGAGGGTATAATATTTACATAAAGAAAAACACTAATTAAAACAATGAAATTTTTTAAACAATCCTTTACTCTAATTGAAATTCTAGTCGTGATTGTTATTGTGGGCATTCTTTCTTCATTTATTCTCATTGGAACGAGTTCTTTTTTTGAAAGCGCTAGAGATTCTCAAAGAAAAGCAGAGATGACAAGACTAAGAAATGCAATCTGGTCAGCATCAAACATGGGTGTCAACGGCTATCCAACTACTCCTGATCAAGGTTCTAATTCAAGAGCAACTTGTTGCCTTGGAACAGGAGATACAAATTGCACAAACATTGAATCAGCAATAGGCGGAGCAATCCCTAAAGACCCATCATTCAAAACAGGAAGCAAAGAGTATTGCTATTTCTACAAATCAGACGGTACTACCTTTGATTTATATACTATGCTTGAAAATGGAGGTGTTGTTTCTCTTTCAGAGTCAACAGTTTCTTCAGTTAAAACAAGCGATGATTGTGGAGAGGGATGGATTAACACTGGCTTGGGTTTTTGTGTTATGCAATATGAAGCAAAATGTCCAGTAGGAGACGATGTTGGAAGCGATGGCTGTGCTTACGCAGTTTCAAGAGCAGAAGGAACCCCTTGGACTAATATCTCTCAAATTAATGCAGCTGCAGCATGTAAAGCAATCGGAGCTCATTTAATCAACAATGCAGAGTGGATGGCAATTGCTCGTGACATTGAATCAGTAGGAACAAACTGGACTGGTGGAAGCGTTGGTTCGGGCGTTATTAAAAGAGGAAACACAGGAACTTGCACAGGATGTTATGATGGAGGTGACCCAGAAGCAAGAGTAAACAATGCCTTGGCCACTCTATACCTTTCCAACACAAAAGCAATTCATCACTTCTCTGGCAATGTCTGGGAATGGGTGGATTATACTATTGGAACAGGCTCTGCTCCTAGTCAACAACCTCAGCTTCCAACCTCAGCTTGGGCAGCTTTAAATAGTAAGGATGTAACTAATTGGGGCAGTGTTCTTGGTTATGATAACGTTGGTCCTAAAAACAATAATTATGGTACAACTAGTTATGGATCTGGTGCTATTTGGTACAATAATACCGACACAGCAGTTCGTGCCCTCATGCGGGGTGGCCGTTGGCACAATGCTTCCAATGCCGGGGTGTTCGCTTTGTCTTTGGTCAGTTCGCCCACACTCACGAGCACGTACATTGGTTTCCGTTGCGCTCGGTAGCCATTTCAACCACTCTAATACTCTAACGTTTTCTGTTCCTCTAAGGAACAGAAAACAAAAGACTATTAAGGGTTGGTTTGGAAGGATTGAGAGATTAGAGTAAAACACAAAGAAGAATAAAAAAGGTAATATGATACAAAATAATGGCAAGATATAATGACCTTGTTGTGTTTCAGAAAGCATATGATCTTGCTTTGTGGCTTCATCCGGTCGTTGGAAGATTTCCTAAAAATCAAAGATTTGTTTTAGGCGAACAAATTGAAAATGAAATGATTAATATATTAACAGAGATGATTGAGGCGAATAAAGAAAGCGGAATGAAAAGAGGAGAGAAATTAAAACAAATTAGTATCGATTTAGACAAATTAATGGTTCTTTTTAGAATGGCTAAAGATTTAAAATTTATCAATATTAAAAGGTATGGATTTTTTGCTGAAAAAACAGTAGAGATTGGCAATCTTTTGGGTGGTTGGCAAAAAACATTGATTTAATGCTTTTTGAGAAGGGATAAAATCGCATAACGGATTGTGTTTATTCGTGCCCTCAAACGGGGTGGCAATTGGAACAATGCTTCCAATGCCGGGGTGTTCGCTTTGAATTTGAACAATTCGCCCACAAACACGAACACGAACATTGGTTTCCGTTGCGCTCGGTAACTAGTTACCAAAGCTGGAACGTCTTTTTTAAGGAAAATACGTCAATGCAAAATGGCTACGGATTTTATTCCTTCCCAAGTAGGTTAATCCAAAAGGGAAAATATTAAGCCCGTATCCCTGGTTAGTTTTAGTAGTAATTTACGAAACATCTAACCAGGGTTAATAGGTTAACTTAAATGAAAAGACATAATAATTTATTTCCCAAAGTAGTTGATTTTAAAAATATTCATTTATCATATTTAAAAACAAGAAAGAGGAAGAAATATGCCAGTAAAGCATTAAAATTCTCTTTTAACTTAGAAAGAAACTTACTAGAAATCAAAAGAGAATTGATTTTAAAAACCTACAAGCACGGCAAATACAGTGAATTTATTGTTTATGATTCAAAAAAAAGAACAATTAAGGCGCCTTGTTTTAAAGACAGGGTAGTTCATCACGCTTTATGCAATATTATTGAGCCTATTTTCGACAAGTCTTTTGTTTCTGATTCATATGCTTGCAGGAATAACAAGGGAACGCACAAGGGAATCAAAAGGTTAAAGGCGTTTTTAAAAAATGAAAATAATTGTTATTGCTTAAAGTGCGATATCTCAAAGTATTTTGATAATATTAATCATAATGTTTTAATATCCTTCGTCAAAAGAAAAATTAAAGACAAAGAAATAATTTGGTTGATTCAAGGGATTGTTAAAAGTAGTTATAAGGACGAGGAGGATAAGGGGATTCCAATTGGGAATCTAACTTCTCAATTGTTTGCTAATATCTATTTAAATGAATTAGATCAATTTATTAAGCATGTCTTAAGAAAGCGTAAATTCATCCGATATATGGATGATTTTTTAATTTTAGATAAAGAAAAGAAGCAGATGCGTATATTAAAAGAAGTAATTAGATTGTTCTTGTCAAAAAATCTTAAATTAAAATTTAATCCTAAAAAAGTTGATATCTTTCCATTGTTTTTGGGAATAGATTTTTTAGGATATATTTTATATAGGGATTATGTTCTATTAAGAAAATCTACTGTTAAAAGATTATTAAAGAAAATGAAAAAAGGCACAATAAATGGGGGGGGAATCAATGCCTGGTTTGCTTATGTTAGGCATGGAAATGCATTTAAACTATCAAAAACTATAATAACAGGGTATCTCTTGCGTGTTATTCTTAAGATGTTTTTGGATTGTGGACAACGGTCATTGACAACTGATTAGGAATTGGTATAATGATTATACCAATTAATAAACAGTATTATTTATGAAACTAGAAGAATTAAAATTAAAAATGGGAAAACTTTTATTTTTTGATAAGGAGGCAATCAGGAACTTTGACAGCAGAGAAGATGTTTTAGATGCGAACATTAAGTACTGGCTTAAAAAAGAAAAACTAATAGCTCTTAAAAAAGGAGTATATATTTTTAGTGATTGTTATCAAAAAGAGGGTAATAAGAATATTTATTTAGAGTACTTGTCTAATCAATTAATAAAGCCTTCTTATCTTTCTGTTGAGTATGTTCTTGCCAAATACCAGCTTTTATCCGAGCCAGTCAATGCCTTAACTGCAATTACTACTAAAACCACAAGAGAAATAGTTAATAGTTTGGGCGTATTTAGGTATTATTCAATCACTCCAGAGCTTTTTTCTGGATATATGGTTAAATACTTTAATAAGAATCCTGTATTAGAGGCAACAAAAGAAAAAGCATTGTTTGATTTTTTGTATTTAAGATTTTTAAAATCAAAAAATGTTTCTGAAGCAGAGGTGGAGAATTTAAGAATTAACTGGGAGGCAATAAGTAGGAAAGATTTTTTAAAGGTCAAGTCTTTTGCTTTGTCTTTAAAAAGTTCAAAAGTTAAAAATGTTTTAAAATTAATAGAGAAAATGTATTATGAAAGAAATACTTAAAAATATAGTTTTAGAGAAAAGAAAAGAGGGGATACCGGATTTTGTCATCAGAAACTATCTTAAAGAATATCTTCAGTATCCTGTTTTAGAGTTTATTTATTCTAATAGAAAATATAAGCGATTTATCTTTACAGGAGGCTCATGTTTAAGAATATGTTTTAATGCTCCCCGTCTTTCCGAGGACTTAGATTTTGACTTAGACAAAAAAGAATGGGAAAAGTTGGATATTTCTAAGGTTGCTAAAGAAATAGAAGAATATTTTAAAAAAGAATACCTTCTAGATGTAAAAACTAAATGCCAAGGTAAAGGCAGGATTTATCTTAAATTTCAGATTTTGAAAGATCTAGGATTGTCCAATAAAAGCGAAAGCGATTGGCTGTATGTGAAAATTGAGCCAACTCAAACTATTTTCAAAGAGCCAGAAACAGAATTGTCTCCAATTTCTCAATATGGCTTTAATTTTATTATTAAAAATTATTCTTTAGAATTTTTAATGACAGGAAAGCTATGCGCTATTTTTACAAGGAAATGGTTTAAGGGAGACGAACAAGAAATTAATATCAAAGGAAGAGATTTCTATGATTTGTTTTGGTATTTACAAAAAGGAGTTAGTCCTAATTTTAATAATTTAAAGAAGATAATAGGAATTGGGGATTGGGAAGAGCTAAAAAAGGAATTAAAAAAGAGAATAGAAGAAAATGTTACATCTCAAAAACTTGGTTATGATCTTAAGAATTTTTTTCCAGACCAGAAATTTGTTTCTGATTTTTGTAAAAACTATAAAAAGATTATCTTTCAGTATCTATAAAGCATTGATTTAATAAAGAAAAAGTGGTAACCTTAAACATTAATCTAAAAAAGGAGAGGTGCCTGAGTGGATTAAAGGGATGGTTTCGAAAACCATTGTAGAGTAATCTACCGTGAGTTCGAATCTCACCCTCTCCGCTCCCTAATCTTATGTTTTTTAAGAAAAAACAAATTAAAACTATTGATCAAGCAATAGAACATATTAAGAAGTTAGAGGAGAGTATTAATTTATTTAGGATTGAACTAAATAAAGAAAAAGAAAAAAATAATCTTGCCTTAAGAAAAATGGGACTAATAAGGTACAATCCTTTTAAGGATGGTGGGGGAGACCAAAGCTTTTCTTTGGCTCTTTTAGAAGATTATGATAATGGATTTGTTTTAACTTCAATTTATACTAAAGAAGGAGTAAGAATATTTATTAAACCAGTATCAAAAGGAGAATCAAAATATCAATTATCAGAGGAAGAATTGCAAGCAATTAAAAAAGCAAAAGAATATTATGGAAAAAAATAAAGAAAACTTAATTAGCCGTCCACCAGTAGTTGTAATTTTAGGCCATATTGATCATGGCAAGACTTCATTATTAATGGCAATTAAAAATTTTAATATTTTAGAAAAAGAATCAGGGGGCATTACACAGCATGTTGGAGCTTATCAAATAGAACATAAAGACAAAAAGATTACATTTTTAGATACACCAGGCCATGAATCTTTTTCAGCGATTAGGGCCAGGGGTTCTAAGGTTGCTGATGTTGCCATATTAGTTATAGATGCTTGCGAGGGAGTTAAAAAACAAACAAAAGAAGCAATTAAAAACATTAAAGAGTCTGGAATTACTACCATTGTTGCTTTAAATAAAACAGACAAGCCAGAATCTAATCCAGAAATGGTAAAACAACAATTAGCTAAAGAAGATATTATTGTTGAGTCATTCGGGGGAGAAGTATTAAGTATTGAAATATCAGCCAAAACAGGAAAAGGTGTTGATGAGTTAATTGATTTGATATTGTTAGTTGCAGAAATGAAAGAATTAAAAGCAGATATTGAGGCAAGACCAGAAGGAGTAATTATTGAATCTTATTTAGACAATCAAAGAGGACCAATAGCTACATTGATTGTAGAAAAAGGAATATTAAAAATAGGAGATGCTATTGGAACAAATTCTGCTGCAGGCAAGATCCGTTCTTTGGAAGATTTTCAAGGAAAAGAAAAAAAAGAAATATATCCTTCAGAACCAGCTGTTATTACTGGATTAGATAAGGTTCCAGCAGTAGGGGAAAGATTTTTATCTTACGTGTCCATAGATGAAGCTAAAGAAAAGATTATTAATAAAGAGGTTTTTATTAGCAGCTTTAAATGTGTAGAAACTGATCAACCAATATTAAGTGTTATTATTAAAGCCGATGCAATAGGCTCTTTAGAGGGTATAGAAGAGTTATTTAAAACTCTTCCTCAAGAAGGCGTTTGTTTAAGGGTTGTTAAAGCTGATGTTGGTAATATTAATGAAAACGATATTAAGCTTGCTAAAAGTTCAAAAAGTATTGTTTATGCTTTTAGGGTTAAGAAAGATAAAACAGCAGAAGCTTTGATTGAAAGAGACAAAGTTAAATTTTTTGAATTTGATTTAATCTATGGTTTAGCTCAGAAAACAAGAGAGCTGATGGATAGAAAAATTAAAAAAGAAAAGATTAGAAATGATTTAGGGAAAATGGAGATTTCTGTTATTTTCAGAACAGAAAAAAATAGACAAATTGTTGGGGGACAAGTAACAGAAGGGGAGGCTAATAGAACAGCAACAATTGAGATTATGAGAAATGGAGAAAAATTAGGAGAAGGTAAGATTATTGATTTGCAAGCTAATAAAAAAAGCTTTGAATCTGTTAAGTCTGGGAAAGAATGCGCAATTCTTTATCAAGGAAGCGAAAGAATAAAAGAAGGAGACGAACTAATATTTTTCAAGTATGTGGAGGATTGAAAAGGTTAATGCATTTATTAAAAAAGAATTAGGATCTATTATCTTGAAAGAAGTAGATATTTTTCCTGATATTTTACTTACGATTACTAGGGTGGAAAGTTCATCTAATTTAATTGAAGCAAAAGTATATCTTTCAATTTTACCAGAAGAAAAAACAGAAGAAGTTATTAATTTACTTAAAAGAAAAATATATTTTATTCAACAGATGTTAAATAAGAAGCTACAAATAAGGCCTGTTCCCAAAATAGTCTTTATTAAAGAGTCCAGAACTGCAGAAGCTTCAAGAATAGAGGAGTTATTAAGAGAAATAGACAAGGAAAAAGAAATGTGATAAACTTTTTTTATCATTGGCGTGGTGGCCAAGCAGTAAGGCAAGAGTCTGCAAAACTCTTATACGCGGGTGCAATTCCCGCCCACGCCTCAATGATTTTATGCCTCGGTGATGAAACTGGTAAACATACAGCACTTAAAATGCTGCGGGCAACACCCTTGTGGGTTCGAGTCCCACCCGAGGCACACAAACTAAAAACCGAGAATTGAATCTCGGTTTTAGCTTTTTAGTACTTCAATGTATGTTTTGACTGCTCCGAATTGAATTGCTTGTTCTTTTGACGGGAACCATATGTCAACGTGATAGTATCCTTTTTTGTAGTTCATTCTATCTTGGACCACGAATACCTTGTTTCCATATAATTCAGGTATTCTGATTTGTGTTCCAAAAGGAAGTAAATTATTAGCTACAATACCTTCTGTTACAGTAGATCCATTAGCAGTAATGAATGGAGTATCGTCTGTTTCAGTTGGACAAGAGGAATAAGCAGTAATAACTACATTAATGGTTTTTTTAACATTGTTTTCTTGCTTTTTGATAATAGGATTAGAAGCAAAGGAAATAAAGGATTTTTCTTGAGAATCAAGCCCTTTGTTGCTTGTTTCTAGGCCGATAATACCAATAGATATAGTAAATAATGTTAAACCAATAATAAATATAATATAATTGTGTATTTGTTTCATAAATTTAATATTTTTCCAAAAATAAAACCCCTTTGCAGGGATGTACATATATTATCTTAAAATACATTTTTTGTCAAAGCTTTTGTCCACAGAGGTCTTTATTGAAGTAAAAATAGAAATAAGGTATGATAAATTATATATTTTATTTAAAGTTAAATAAAACTTGCCTTCTTTTTGTTTTTATGATATATAATTGCATATGCAAACAGAAACATTACAAAAATTAAGCGATTCAATTCAAACTTTAAGAGAAGGGGATCTTGTTGATGCTAAGGTTTTAGCTATTGAAAATAATGCTCTTTATTTAGATATTGGACCTAGGAAAACAGGTATTATTTATGGTGCAGAATATCAAAACGCTAAAAATGTTTTAAGGAATATTAAGAATGGCGATGTTGTATCTGTAAAAGTGGTTGATTCTGAAAACGAGGATGGTTTTGTTGAAATGTCTTTAAAAGAAGCTGAAAGAGATATGGCCTGGAAATTAATTAAAGAAAAGAAAGACGAAGATAAGCCATTTACAATAAAAGTATCAAAAGTAAATAAAGGAGGGTTATTAACTGAAGTTTCAGGAATGCCTGCATTTTTACCAACCTCTCAATTATCTCCTGATAAGTACCCTAAAGTTCCAGAAGGGGATAAAACAAAAATATTAAGAAAGCTACAATCATTTATTGGAATGGAAATTAAAGTTAAAATTCTTGATTTTGACGAAAAAGGAGGACAAATCATATTAACAGAAGAATCTAAGGAAAATGAGCAAGTAAAGAAAGTTTTAGAAACATTAAAATTAGGAGATAAAGTTGAAGGAAAGATTTCAGGAATAGTTAATTTTGGTTGTTTTATTAAATTTGCTTTACCAGGAAAAACTTTAGAAGAATCAAATGAAGAAGATTTATTAGAAGGATTAATACATATTTCTGAGCTTGATTGGCAATTAATAGAAGATCCTTCTCAAATTGTTCAAGTTGGTGAAAAAGTAGACGCAGAAATAATAGATATTTCTCAAGGAAGAGTTTCTTTGTCTTTAAAGAATTTAAAGAAGGATCCATGGAAAGAATTAGAATTAAAGCAAGGAGATTTTATCAAGGGAATGGTTGTAAGGTTTAATTCTTTTGGAGCTTTTGTGCAAATTAAAAGAGAAGAAGACGATGATGATCAAACCAAAATTCAAGGATTAATACATATTTCTGAATTTGGCACAGAAGCTAAAATGAAAGAAAAGTTAGAGATTAATAAAGAATACGATTTTGAAATCTTAAGTTTTCAACCACAAAGACATTGGATGTCTTTAAGATTAAAATAATATTCAAAAACACATGAAGAGTCCTCTTCAAGGCCTTTTTAAAAATATACTTTTTGTTATTTTTATTTTTTTTCTGTTAGGAGCTATTTTTTCTTTATTTAATAATCCTGTTCAAGAAACAAAAGAAATTTCAGTTACGCAATTAGTTCAAGATATTAATAATGAAAAAATAAAAGAGATAAAAGTATTAAATAACGATGTTACAGTTATTTATAATGATGATACTATTTTTATAACAAAAAAAGAAACAGGAGAAAGCTTAGGGCAAGCTTTAAATGATTTTGGGGTAGACAAAGAAAAACTTAAAAATGTTTCTTTTGTTTTTGAAGAACCAAACGGAACAGGGGATTGGTTGTGGCCTTTGTTATTATTTGTAGTTTTACCATTTTTAATGTTTGGCTTTTTCTTTTTTATGGTTTTTAAACAAGCCAAATCAGGAGCAACTCAAACCTTTGATTTTACAAAACCAAGAGCTAAAATGTTTGGAGCAGAGGGTCACCCAAAAGAAAAGGTTACTTTTAAAAATGTAGCAGGCCTAAAAGAAGAAAAAGAAGAAGTAGAGGAAATTGTTGATTTTCTTAAAAATCCTGAAAAATACTTAAAAATGGGAGCAAAAATTCCTAAAGGAGTTTTATTGGTTGGTCCTGCTGGTTGTGGTAAAACATTATTAGCTAGAGCAGTAGCAGGAGAAAGTAATGTTCCATTTTTTTCAGTTGCTGGATCATCTTTTGTGGAAATGTTTGTTGGTGTTGGATCTGGCAGGGTAAGAAATTTATTTGCAGTTGCTAAAAAACATCAACCTTGTTTAATTTTTATTGATGAACTTGATAGTATTGGTAAAGCAAGGGGACCAGCTATAGCCGGAGGAAACGAAGAAAGAGAACAAACTTTAAATCAATTATTAACTGAAATGGATGGTTTTGAGCAAAACGATAAGGTAATTATTCTTGCTGCTACTAATAGACCTGATGTTTTAGATCCTGCATTATTAAGGCCAGGAAGATTTGACAGAAAAATAGTTATTCATTTACCAGACATTAAGGAAAGAGAAGAAATACTAGAAATTCATTCTAAAAATAAAATATTAGCACTAGATATTAATTTAAGAGAAGTAGCAGAAAGAACTCCTGGTTTTTCTGGAGCTGATTTATCTAATGTTTTTAATGAAGCGGCTCTTTTAGCTGCTAAGAAAAATGCTAAGAATATTACCCAGCAAGATTTATTAGATTCAATTGAAAAAGTATTATTAGGACCAGAAAGAAGAAGCCATATAATGTCTGAAAAAGAAAAAGAAATTACTGCTTATCATGAAGCAGGTCATGCTTTAGTTGCTGCTTTTACCCCTAATGCTGAACCAGTAAGAAAGATTTCTATTATTTCAAGAGGAATGGCTGCTGGTTATACTTTAAAAGTTCCCAAAGAAGATAGATTTTTAAGAACAAAATCAGAATTTCATGCAGAATTAGCAGTTTTATTAGGAGGATTTATTTCAGAAAAGATTAAATTTAAGGATACAACAACAGGCTCATCTGATGATTTAAATAAAGCATCTCAATTAGCAAGAAATATTGTTAAGGTTTATGGGATGTCTGCTTTAGGACCAACTGTTTTTGGAGAAAAAGAAACAGACGTATTTTTAGGAAAAGGGTTTAGTGAAACTAGAAATTATTCTGAAAAAGTGGCCATAGATATTGATAAAGAAGTAGAAAAATTAATAAAAAATGCTCAAAAACAAGCTGAAAAGATTATTAAAGAAAAAAAACCTTTATTAGAGAAAATAGCTAAAACCTTAATGAAAAAAGAAACCATTGAAAGAGAAGAATTTGAAAAGATTATTAAAGAAAAGAAACAGACTAGGCGCGTGTAGCTCAGGCGGTTAGAGCACAGCTCTTATAAAGCTGGGGTCGATGGTTCGAGTCCATCCACGCGCACTAAATTATTGACTAAATCGTTCAAATTGAGTAGTATAGATTATGGGCAAGGAGAGCCCTTTTCAAGATTAGGGCGTATAGCTCAGTTGGTTAGAGCGTTACGTTGACATCGTAAAGGCCTCCTGTTCGAGTCAGGATACGCCCACCATAATAAAGATAAGAAAAAAATATGGAAGAAGAAGCAAAGACAGAAACCGTAGAACAAGAAGAAATTATTTCAAAACAAGAGCCAGAAGAAAAGGGAATCGTGGAATCCTTTTTAAAACAGGATCTTTCAGAAATTAAACAAGGAGATACGGTAAAAGTTTATCAAAAAATTAAAGACAAAGTAAAAGATAAGTTAAGGGAAAGAATTCAAATTTTTGAAGGCCAGGTTTTAGCTGTAAAGCATGGTAAAGGAATAAATGCAACCATTACTGTAAGAAAAGTAATTCAGGGAATTGGAGTTGAAAAAGTGTTTCCAATTCATTCTCCTTTAATTGAAAAAATAGAGATTGTTAAAAGAACAAAAACCAGAAGAGCAAAGCTTTATTATTTAAGAAAAGCAAAGGGAAGGAAAGCAAGATTAAAAATAGTAGAAAATAAAAAAGAAGAAAAAGAGGGCGAATGATGGAATTGGCAGACATCTATGCTTGAGGGGCATAGGGGATTCGTCCCGTGGGAGTTCAAGTCTCCCTTCGCCCACCAAGCTTTTTAGGGGCGGCTAGCTCAATTGGCAGAGCACTTCGTTTACACCGAAGGGGTTAGGGGTTCAAGTCCCTTGCCGCCCACAGAGTTTTAAAATTTAAGCCGAGGTAGCCAAGTCGGTCACGGCGGATGTCTGAAAAACATTAGATTCCGGTTCGATTCCGGACCTCGGCACAGAGGTATTTTACAATTTGAACCAGTATGATATAATATAAATATAATTATCAATGGTTCAATAGTATGAGAAATGATCGACATTTAGCTTTTGAGATGAGAAAGAAAGGTGCCAGCTATAATGAAATTTGTAAGGAATTAAGTATTCCTAAAAGCACTCTTCATTATTGGTTAAAAGATTTAGATTGGTCTAAAGAGATTAAGAAAACTTTAACAAAAAAAGCAGCTATAGCTTCAAGAAAAAGAATTAAAGCTGTTATTAAGTCAAACAAGGAAAGATGGGAAAAGTGGAGAGAGGGTTTTAGGGTAGAAGCGATAAAAGAATTTAATTTTTTTAAAAAGAATCCTTTATTTGTTGCTGGCGTTATGTTATATTGGGGAGAAGGAGATAGAAATTTAAAATACCCAGTAAGATTAAGCAATATTAATGACAAGATGATTGTTGTTTTTAAAAGTTTTTTATTGAATATTTGTAAAGTTAAAAGTGAGGATATTTATTTATCATTGTTTATATATCCAGATATTAATGAAGAAAAATGTAAAATATTTTGGAGTAAGAAAACAGGTACAAAAATAGAACAAATTGATAAGTCTCAAATTATATATGGAAAACACCCGACTAAAAGATTAGAAAATGGAATATGTGCCATAAGAGTTAAAAAAAGCATAGGATTAAAAGAAAAAATATTAGTGTGGATAAATTTATTAAGTGATTATATTAAAAAATAAATGCGGGCGTCGTATAACGGCTATTATGTGATCTTGCCAAGATCAAGACGGCAGTTCGATTCTGCTCGCCCGCTCAGATATATTATGAAAATTAATTGGTGTGGAGAAACTTGTTTTGAAATAGCTTGTTCTTCTAGCGATAAAGAAGCAATTTTAGTAACTATTGATGAAAAGGGAGACAAGAAATCAAAGGCAAACATTGTTCTTAAATCTCATGAATTTAGTTCTTCTAATTCAAAAAAAGACGATCAATTTATTGTTTCTTCTTTTGGAGAATATGAATCTAAGGAAGTGTTTATTCAAGCAGTTCCTTCTTTAGATTTAGAAAAAAAGAAGAATATAATATTTTTAATTGAAGCAGAAAATATTAGAGTTTGTCATTTAGGGCTGTTTGGAGAAGATGATTTAAGCGAAGAACAACTAGAAGCAATTGGAAGAGTTGACATTCTTTTAATTCCTATTAATGGAGATAAGACAATTAATTTTAAAGAAGCTGAAAAAATAATTGTTAAAATTGAACCTAAAATAGTAATTCCAATGGCATATAAAAAGAAAGAAACCTTAGAAGCATTTTTAAAGATAATGGGAGCAAAAGAAGCTGTTCCTCAGGACAAGCTTAATATTAGTAAAAAGAATATTTCTTCTGATAATGAAAAAGTAGAAATAATAATTTTAGAGTCAAAATAATGGCAAAACAAGAAAAATTAATTCAAGACGTAGGAAAAATTGAAGCAATAGAAATATCTCAAGAAATGAAAGAGAGTTATCTTGATTATGCAATGTCAGTTATTGTTTCAAGGGCTTTACCAGATGTTAGAGATGGTTTAAAGCCAGTACAAAGAAGAATTCTTTATGCTATGTATGATATGGGTGTTAGAGCTGATGCAAAATTAAGAAAATCAGCAGCAATAACCGGAGAAGTTTTAGGTAAATATCATCCTCATGGAGATGCTTCTGTTTATGGGGCAATGGTGAGAATGGCTCAAGATTTTTCTTTAAGATATACTTTGATAAAAGGTCAGGGTAATTGGGGTAGTATTGACGGTGATCCTCCTGCAGCTCAAAGATATACAGAATGTAAATTATCTAAAATTGGAGAAGAATTATTAACAGATATTGATAAAAATACTGTTAATTGGGGAGAGAACTATGACTCAACTAGAAAAGAACCATTAGTTTTACCATCTCCAGTTCCTAGCTTACTATTAAATGGTTCTACTGGTATTGCGGTTGGTATGGCCACTAATATTCCACCTCATAATTTAACTGAAGTTTGTCAAGCTTTGGTTTATTTGGTTGACAACCCAAAAGCAGAAACAGAAGAGTTATTGGGATTTATTAAGGGTCCTGATTTTCCTACTCGAGGAATTATTTATAATCAAAAAGATATTGTTTCTGCGTATTCTTTAGGCAAGGGTTCGTTTTTAATGAGAGGAAAAGTAGATATTATTGAAAAAGACAATAAAACACAAATAATTATTACAGAAATTCCTTTTCAGGTTGATAAATCAGTTTTAATAACTAATTTTGCTAATTTAGTTCAAACAAAAAGAATAGAAGGCATAAAAGATATTAGAGATGAGTCAGATAAAGAAGGAATGAGAATTGCTATTGATCTTCAAAGAGGAGGAATCCCTAAAAAGATTTTAAATTCTTTATACAAATACACGGACTTACAAAAAACATATCATTTAAATATGCTTGCTTTAGTTAATGGAATAGAGCCTAGAATTCTTAATTTAAAAGATGTTCTTGAGCTTTATTTAAAACATAGACAAGAAGTTGTGGTTAGAAGAACTACTTATAACTTAGAAAAAGCTAAAGAAAGAGCCCATATTTTAGAAGGAATTTCAAAAGCATTAGATAAAATTGATGCTGTAATTGAAACCATTAGAAAATCAAAAGACAAAGAAGATGCTAGAGATAATTTAGTTAAAAAGTTTAAATTAACTACTATTCAGTCAGAAGCGATTTTAGAGATTAAGTTACATCAATTAGCTAAATTAGAAAAAGCAAAAATAGAAGAAGAATTAGAACAAAAAAGAAAGGAAATTAAAGAATATATGAAAATTTTGGAAAGCAAAGCAGAACAAAAGAAAGTAATGAAAAAAGAATTAGAAAAGCAAATAGAGCTTTATGGAGATGAAAGAAAAACCAAAGTAATTAAAAGTAGCCCAGAATCAATTTCAGAAGAGGATTTAGTTCCTTTGGAAGACACAATAGTTACTTTAACTTACGGAGGATATGTTAAGAGAATAAATCCAACTGAATATAAAAAGCAAAATAGGGGAGGACAAGGAACAGTAGGAATGAAAACATCAGAAGATGATCAGGTTTGTCATTTTATTACTGCTAAAACCCATGATTCAATATTTTTCTTTACTGATTCAGGTAAAGTATTTCGAACCAATGCATATGAAATACCAGAAGGACAGAAATCAAATAAAGGCAGGGGATTAACTAACTTTTTGGAAATATCTGCCCATGATAAAATTTTATCAGTTTTAGCTTTAAGCAAAGAAGATGTTAAAGGTGGAGCTAAATACTTGATTATGGCAACTAAAAACGGTATAATTAAAAAAACTCAATTAAAAGATTTTGAAAACGTAAGAAGGAATGGTTTAATTGCTATTAATTTAAAGAAAGATGATTTATTATGTAGTGTTAGAAAAGGAGGAGATGGAGATGATATTATAATGGCAACTAAGCATGGTCAATCAATTCGTTTTGTTGAAAAAGAAGCAAGATCAATGGGAAGAACAGCCTCTGGAATTAAGGGGATAAGATTGAAAAAAGGAGACGAAGTTATTGGAATGGAAGTAATAAGAAAAGAAAAACTAAAAGAAAAAGAATATTTATTAGTTTTGACTGAAAACGGATATGGTAAAAGAACCTTATTAGGAGAATATAAAAAGCAAGGCAGGGGAGGATCAGGAGTAAAAATAGCTAAAATTACTGCTAAAACAGGAGAATTAGCTAAAATAGAAATAATTGAAGATAAAGAAGATTTAATTGTTATCTCTAAAAAGGGACAGACAATAAGAACAAAAATATCAAGTATTCCTAAACTAGGAAGAGATACTCAAGGAGTTAAAGTAATGAGATTAAAAGAAGGTGACAAAGTAGTAGCAGCTACATGTTTAATAGAAGAAGCAAGTCAATAAATTAAATATGAACGAAGAATTTCTAAATCCTAAAAAAGTATTAGAAACAATTCCTCTAAGAGGGGACATGACTGCTTGTGATTTAGGATGTGGTTCTGGTGGCTGGACAATTCCTTTAGCAAAAATATTAGACAATGGTGTTATTTATGCTGTTGATATTTTAGATGAAGCTTTGTCTGCTTTAAAAGGAAAAATAGAAAGGGAAAGACTAAGCAATATTAGAACTATATTGTCAGACATAGAAAAAGGTGTTAGAATTGGAGATAGTTCAATTGATTTTGTTTTATTAAGTAATATTCTTTTTCAAGTCGATGATGAAAAGTTTGTTTTAGAAGAAGCAAAAAGATTGTTAAAACCAGACAAAACAGCTTTAATCGTTGATTGGAAAGAAAATAGCCCAATTGGATTAAAAGACAGAAGAGTTTCTTTTGATAAAACAAGATCAATAATTAGTGAGTTGGGATTTAAAATAGAAAAAGAGTTTGACGCAGGTAAATATCACTGGGCAATTTTAATTAGGAAATTATGAAAAAAATAATCATATTATCTTTAATTCTAGTTTTCTTTTTTGGTTGTTTTGCTTTTGCCGAAACAACAATACCCAACCCTGTGCCTTGGGACACCTTTGAAGAATTAATAGGAAGACTTATTGAGTGGATTATAAATATGGCTTTGGTTGTAGCGCCTCTTATTATTGTTTTTGCAGGTTTTAGTTATGCTACAGCTGGAGGAGATCCAGGAAAAATAGAAAAAGCAAAAACAATACTTTTATATGCAGTAGTAGGAATGGCAGTAGTTTTATTAGCAAAAAGTTTGATCGAAACTTTAGGTAAGATTATTGTGCCTCCTTCGAATCCGTGATATATTATAAAAATAATAAATTATATATAAACATATGAATTTTAAGAGACTTTTTTCGTTATTTATAGTTATGTTTTTTTTGGGATCTCCTTTGTTTGTTTTGGCAGTAGATTGTAGTCAGTATACAACAGAGGATGCTTGTCCTTCAACGTGTAATTGGAATGGATCTACATGTGTGAATGTTTCAGAAGTGACTGTTGATCTTAATAATTGTGAAAACGATGCTGTGTGTAGTGCAATAGTAAAAATACAAGGTTATATCGAACTGGTGGGAGGTGTGGTCATTGGTATGATGATTGTAATTGGTGGATTCATGTATGCTACTGGTGGAGGAAACGAAAAGCAACTTAGTACAGCAAAAAGTATGATTACTTGTGCAGTGATTGGTATGATCATTCTTTTATCTGCTGATATTATTACAACTACAGTTAAAACCCTTATGGGTTGGAGTTCGTAAAATAAAGGTCGTTTTCAAATTTAATTTTAAAAGGTCTTATAAACAATAAAAAATAAAAATATAATATGAACAAAAAAATTATACTTTCTTTAATAGCTTTCGTTGCTTTGGTAGGAATTATTGCTCCTGTTGCTGTTTTTGCTCAAGATGGTGCACCAACTCAATGTCTTATAACAAAAGATGTTACGGGTAGCGGAATGAATTGTCCAAGTAGTGGAATTTGTCCTTTTGATTCTACTGTTTACGACTGTGGACTATGCTGTCTATTAAACAGTGTTTACACTGTTACTGATTGGATTTTTATCTTTTTGATGGCTTTATCAGCATTAATGATTATTATTGGTGCATTTAATTACGTTACTTCTGCTGGAAATCCAGAAAAGACAAAAACTGGAAGAGATTTCATTATGTATGCAGCAATTGGTATTGCTATTGCCTTATTTGCAAAAGCTATCCCAGCTATTGTGAAGATGATGATTGGAATGAACGGTTAATATAAGATAATAAAAAGTTTATGAATAAAAAAATTATACTTTCTTTAATAGCTTTCGTTGCTTTGGTAGGAATTATTGCTCCTGTTGCTGTTTTTGCTCAATCTGGAGCACCAGAGCAATGTAAAATAACGAAAGATGCTGTTGCAGATCAAAAAAGAGTAGATAAGAGCGATATGTGCCCATCAAAAGATTCTTATTGTCAATTTGATAAGGGATACAAGGGAACTAAAAATGATGACGGAACATTTACTTGGGACGACTCAGTGAAATACGACTGTGGACTATGCTGTCTATTAAACAGTGTTTACACTGTTACTGATTGGATTTTTCTCTTTTTGATGGCTTTATCAGCATTAATGATTATTATTGGTGCATTTAATTATGTTACTTCTGCTGGAAATCCAGAAAAGACAAAAACTGGAAGAGATTTCATTATGTATGCAGCAATTGGTATTGCTATTGCTTTATTCGCAAAAGCTATCCCAGCTATTGTGAAGATGATGATTGGAATGAACTAGTGTTTTGACATCCGTCGTTGTTTTTGGTATATCCTAAAGCAAGGCGGATGTTTTTATTTGCCGAGGTGGCGGAATTGGCAGACGCGTATGCCTTAGAAGCATATATCTTTTTGATGTGAGGGTTCAACTCCCTCCCTCGGCACACTTGTATTTAAAAACTCCCTGATTAGGGGAGTTTTGTTTTAGTCTTCAACTTCTATTTTTTTGCTTTTTGCTCTTTCTATTTTAGGCATTCTTATTGTTAATATTCCTTCTTTTATTTTTGCCTCTATTCTACTTGTGTCTATTTCTCTTGGGAGGATTATTTCTCTAGAAAATGGTCCGAAATAGCATTCTTGAGTGAAATAGTTTTTATTATCATCTTTTATTGGATTTTCTCTCTCTCCAGTAATTATTAAAATATCGTCTTCTAAGCCAATATTTATCTTATTATTCTTTATTCCTGCAATAGCAGATTGAACTATTAATTCTTTATCTGTTTCGTAAATATCAACAACTAGCTGACCATCAGTTACTTTCCAGTCTTTAGCATGATCAACAATATTAGTTGTTCCTATTTCAACAGATTCTTGTTTTTTTGTTTTTTTGAATAATGCCATAAATTATATTTTACAAACACTTTTTATTTTTTTAATTTCTTTTAAAAGTATAAATACTGAAATAGCGAGAATAAAGAGAATAAATAGGGGATAGATTGTTTCATTTTCTGTTGCTATTTTCATTATACCTAATTCTATATAAAAATCAAAAAGTCCGTGTAAACAAATAGCTAGAATAAAGCCGACTGATACTAAAAACCAACGGAATTTTAAAGCATAAAAAGAAAGAGCAATAAAGCAGCCAATTAAACCAGAACATAATGCATGTAAAAATGTTGCAGTTATAAATCTGGTTATGGAAACAATTAATAATCCTTGTGTGGCAACATTAGCTAATGCTTCATTACTAAATACTAAAATGTTTTCTAACGTGGCAAATCCAAGAGCAGAAATAATCATGTATAAGGGAATGTCAATTGGTTCGTCCAGGCAAGAATGTTTTAAAATAAAAAACCTAACAACAATATATTTAAATAATTCTTCAATAAAACCAATAATAAAAATATATTTTATTATTGTATATGTTATTGGTTCTAAGTTAGCCAAACTAAGGTCTTTAATTAGGGTAAGTTCAATAAAAACAGCAGGAATAGTTGCTATTATTCCATAAACAAATATTTTTAGTATTTGTAATTTAGGTTCAGGAAGCTTATCTTTTCTTAAAAAATAGAAAAGCCAGATTAATCCAGGGGCAATAGCAAATAAAAAATAGATTAAAATATTATTGGGCATTAATGTTTAAATTGGAATTAACGTTTAATTTATTCCATTTTATCTCTTTTTTAGAATATTTTCCAGTAAAAGCAATCATAACTGCGTTATCCATTGAATATTTAAATTCAGGGAATAGGCAATTATCTTTAAATTCTTTTTTAAATCTTTTTCTTAGTTCTTTATTGGCTGATACGCCCCCTCCTAAGATTATTGTTTTTGCTTTGTATTTATTAAAAGCTTTAATGGTTTTTTTAAGCAAAACATCAATTACAGCATTTTGTATTTCGTAAGCCATTTCTATTTTATAGTCTTCTGATACGTTTTTTGTCTTTTTTGTTTCATAAAGAACAGCAGTTTTTAGTCCTGAAAAACTAAAATCAAGATTATTATCATTAATCATTGGTCTAGGTAGTTTAATGTTATATTTTGGTTTTTTAAATTTGCTAGCATATTTAGCTATATTTGGGCCTCCTGGATATCCTAATCCTAATATTCTAGCTGTTTTATCTAAACATTCTCCAGCTGCATCATCTCTAGTTTCACCAATTATTTTGTATTTGCCTTTTTCTTTAATTAATATTAATTGAGTGTTTCCACCTGAGACAATTAAAGCAATTGCTGGGTAATTAGTTTTATTTGTTATAAGGCTAGCCATAATATGGCCTTCAATGTGGTTTATTTTGACTATAGGGAGGTTGAAATAGAAAGAGAGTGCTTTGGCTAGGTTAACGCCAACCCAAAGGCAGGGCTCAAGTCCTGGGCCTATTGTTATGGCGACCCTATCAATTCCTTTTATTTCGTAATTTTCAAGAAACGGTTTAAGATTATTAAATAATTCAGGGTTTCTTTCTAGTATTTTTTTAACCTTTTCTATTTTTTTATTATCAACATTTTTTGTTTTAATTATGGACTTTGATTGTTTTAATCCTTTAATTAATAGGGGAACAATGTTTGTTTGGTGCTCTCTTTTAGCTAAACTAGGAAAAACACCCCCATATTGAGCATGGACTTTTTCTTGAGAAGATACTAAATTAGACAATATTTTATTGTCTTTAATTACGCTAATACAAGTGTCATCACAACTTGTTTCAATTCCTAATATTTTCATATTTTTATTCTAAGGGAAAACATGAGTTTTAGCAAATATATTGCCTTTTTTAAATAATTCTGATATATATAATTCATTAAGGCCCTATCGTCTAACGGTTAGGACATCAGATTTTCAATCTGGTAATCAGGGTTCGATTCCCTGTAGGGTCACAATGGAAGATAAATACTATCTTAAAATTGCAACAGCTTTAGATTTAAAAAACAAGAAAGAAAGGCAATTGTACCGTTTTTTTGAAATGTTTACAGGTTTAGCTAGTTTGTTTGTTTTATTTCTTGCTGTTTTTATGTCTTTTAAGCTTCCTGCGTGGGTTGCTTTTTTTATCATTGTTTATGATGTTTATTGGCTTTTCAGAACTATTTATTTTTATTTCCATCTTAAATATGGATATGATCAAATGAGAAAGAATGAAAAAGAAGATTGGATATCAAAATTAGAAACATTGAAAATTAAAAATGGTTTAAATGTTGATTCTTGGAAAGATATTTATCATTTAGTAATATTACCAACGTATAAAGAACCATTTGAGATAGTTAAAGAAACTTTTGAACATTTATTAAAAATAGATTATCCAAAAGATAAAATTATAGTGGTTTTAGCCTGTGAAGAAGCAGATAAAGAAAATGCTCAGATAATTTCTGAAAAAATTAAAAAAGAATACGGAGAAAAGTTTTTTAAGCTTTTAATTACCTGGCATCCAAAAGGAATAGAAGGGGAGCTTGCTGGTCATGGATCAAATGATGCTTGGGCAGGAAAAAGAGCAAAAGAATTGATTGATGAATTAAATATTTTCCACGAAAGAGTTATTGTTTCTTCTTTTGATATTGATGCCTGGGTTTATCCTAAGTATTTTAGTTGTTTAACTTATTATTATTTAACTGTTGAAAAACCATTAAGAACAAGTTATCAACCAATTCCGCTTTATCTTAATAATGTTTGGGATGTACCATCAATTTCTAGAGTGTTTTCTTTTGCCTCTACTTTTTGGCATACTATGAATCAGGAAAGACCAAATAGTTTAGTTACTTTTTCTTCTCATTCAATGAGCTTAAAAGCCTTAATTGATGTGGGCTTTAAACAAACCAATGTTATTTCAGATGATTCAAGAATATTTTGGCAATGTTTCTTTTATTATAATGGGGATTATAGGGTTCAACCTCTTTATTATCCTATTTCAATGGATGCTAATTGTGATAAAAATCTTATAACCACTTTAAAAAATATTTACAAACAACAAAAAAGATGGGCCTATGGAGTAGGAGAAGTTCCGTATTTTCTTTTTGCTTGCATCAAAAATAAAACAATTAATTGGAAAAAGAAATTAACCATGGGCTTTGAATTAATAGAGGGTCATATTTCCTGGGCAACATCTTCAATTCTTATATTTTTATTGGGTTGGCTTCCTCTTTATCTTGGGGGAAATGATTTTGGACAAACTTTATTGTCACATAATTTACCTAAAGTAACTAGTAAAATATTAACAGTAACAATGATGGGATTAGTAGTTTCTATTTATATGAGTATGCTTTTATTGCCTAAGAATCCTAATAAAAAAAAGAATATATTTATGATTTTTGAATGGGCCTTAATTCCTTTTGTAATGATATTTTTTAGTGCGTTTCCTGCTCTAGACGCTCAAATACATTGGTTAAGGGGAAAGTATATGGGTTTTTGGGTTACCCCTAAAACAAGAAAATGAAAAAAATGTTAATTATTATTTTAATATTACTTATTATTATTGATGTTTATTTTGAAGTTAATTTTCCCAAAATTAATGAAGTTTTAATTGAAACAAAAAAAGTAAAAGAAGAAATTAGAATTATTCAAATTTCTGACTTACATAACAAAAGATTGGGTGATGGTTTTTTTGATAAAGTTGAAAAAGAAAAACCAGATTTTATTGTTTTAACAGGAGATTTAATTGATAAAAAAACAAAAGATTATTCTAATGTTTATTATTTTGTTGAACAATTAATAAAAATTAATGTTCCTGTTTGTTATGTTTCAGGAAACCATGAATTAAGTCATAAAGATGTTAACATCTTTGAGCAAGAAATATCTAAAAGAGGAGTAATTCTTTTAGACGAAGATAATATTATTTATAAAGAAATTAATATTTATGGTTTTGGATATTATTCTTATTTTAAAAATATAGAAATAGATGATGATGTTTTTTCTTTGGGTTTAGCTCATAATCCAATGGACGCAAAAGACATTAATTTTGATTTAATTTTATCAGGGCATACCCATGGCGGACAAGTAAGATTGCCTTTTATCGGGGCAATCTTTATTCCTGGTCAAGGATTTTTTGCTAAATATGATAAAGGATTATTTGATATTAATTCTAAAACAAAATTATATATTGATAGCGGTATTGGTAATACTTTTTTACCAATAAGATTTTTAAATAGAAGTCAATTTAGTTTAATTAGAATTTATTCTAAATGAATTTTTTCTTCAAAAGCTTCTAATCTTTTTTTAAGGATTGGATAATTTTTTAATTCAGGATCTTTTCTTAATATTTCTTGAGCAGTTTCTTTTATTTCTTTAACTATTTTTTCATCTTGAAGAGAAGACATGGCAAAGTCAGGTAAGCCCCATTGTTTTATGCCAAAGAAATCTCCAGGTCCTCTTAACTTTAAATCTATTTCTGAAAGTTTGAAACCATTGTCATGTTTGATCATTGCTCTTAATCTTTCTTTGGTAGTTGTGCTAGGGGAGTTGGTTAATAGAAAACAATATGATTGAATATCGCTTCTACCCACACGACCTCTAAATTGGTGAAGTTGAGACAATCCAAATCTATCAGCTCCTTCAATCATCATAACAGTGGCACTTGGAATATCAATGCCTACTTCAATTACAGAGGTAGAAACTAAAATATCAAATTTTTTTAATTTAAAGTTTTTCATTATTTTTTCTTTTTCTTTTGG
>JAQUWR010000022.1 GCA_028692745.1 Minisyncoccota bacterium | reverse complement strand
TTTTTTAACATTAAAAGAAATATTTCTAACAGCTTTAAAACCATTAAAATCTTTTATTAAATTTTTAACTTCAATTATGTTTTCCATAATTTCAAAGTATAGTATAAATTTTAATTAATGTCTAACTGAAAAGTTTTATGGTTTTATTTAAAAACAATAATATCTATAATTTTCATAATTACCTAATTTGTCAAATAAATAAAAACAGAACCTTTAATAAAAAATTCTGTTTTTATCGTATAATAAGTTTAAAGTTTCTTTTTTTGAAACCAACTTATAAGAAAAAGCGTTCCTACAAGAAAGGCTGGTCCAGATATAAAAACATACCAAGACCAAGGACGATCAAAACCAGCCATTAAAATATAACCAAAACCTAAAATAAAATAAGCAATTGCCCCTACTAAATCACGCTTCCATGCAACAACAATTACTCCTATCAATAAAAATGTTGGCATAAGATGCATAAACAAAGCAATTAACAATTCCCATCCAGTATATTCTCCAAAAACATCCAAAGAAAATAAAGATATGTATAATATTAAAACTATACTTAAAAACCTAGGCAAATAATAAATAATTGTTTTAGAGTTCATAAATTTTATATTTATTATAACTAGCCTTTAGCTTGATGAATAACTGTTTGAGGAAATGGAATCTCTATTCCTTCTTTGTCAAAAGCAATTTTAAGTCTTTTTCTTAATTCTCCTGCTACTTCCCATTGTTTTAATGGTTTAGTTTCACCTAAAATCTTAATAATTACAGCTGAATCAGCAAAATCATCAACTCTTAAAAATTGTGGGGCAGTAATAATAGATTCTTTCCACTTTGGATCATTTACTAATTCTTGACCAACCCTATTAACGACCTCTATTACTTTTTCAAGATTAGAATTATAAGAAACTCCAATATTAAGATTAACTCTTGCAAAATATTTTGAAAGATTAGAAACTTTTTTAATCTCTCCATGCGGTACATGATGCACTGTGCCATCCATATCTCGAAGAATTGTCATTCGCAAAGTAATATCTTCTACTAAACCGCAAGTTTCATCAAAACAAACAATATCACCAATGCGATATTGATTTTCTATAATAATAAAAAGTCCACTAATGAGGTCTCTAATTAAATATTGTCCGCCAAAACCAACAGCTACTCCTATAACTCCTGCAGCTGCAATAAGTGGTCCAATATCAAGACCAAACTCTTGTAATATCATTAATAAAGCAATAATTAATATTAAAATATTAATTGTGTTAGAAAAAATTCTAATCAAGGTGTCTTCTCTCTTTTTTTCTGCTTCTTTACTCAAAAAATGATCAGAAACAACAATTCCTTCAATAAATCTTTTAATAAACACTCCTATTGATCGGCGGATAAAATAAGAAATAGCGACAATAAAAATGATTTTTACGCCATGATCAAACAACCATGGTAATATATTTTGAATAATGTTTTGAAAATCCATAATATAATAACTATAGCATAAATATTAACCTTTGAAAACTATATATTTTCTTCAATCCCAAAATCCTAATAGTTCAAAAAAGGTGTATTAAAGCATAACTACCCAAATTACCATAAAAATCCTACCCTCTAATTAAATACTTTTTACATTTCGGACACTTGAGTCCAGAACAAGGAACACCTCTCTTGTGTATAATTTTATAACCACATTTTTTACAAATACAAAACCCTCCAGGGCCTTCAGCTTTTGCTTCTTTTAATTCCTCTTTAAACTTACCTTTTCTTTGCCATTCAAAACTTTTACCAAAATTTGGCTTATAAAATCCAGCTCTAACTTCATGGCTAGTTATTTGAACATCAACATAACGCAAACCTTCAATTCTTTTAATTAATTTTTCCCTTAAATTATCAGAAATATTTGTTGCTTCTTCTACTCTCAAATTGCTGGGTAGCTTTATTTCTAAATTAGCAGCAATAGCAAGTCCTTTTTTTTGAGTTTTTAAACGAGAAATATCAATATTAAATTCTTTTGCTATTTTTTTAATTTCTTCTTCAGTTTCTTTTCCTGCTGAAACATCAAGCAATGAATCAGCTGCTTCTTTACCCAAAGAAAAAGATTCTTTAATAATATAAATACCAATTAAAAAAGCCAATAAAGAATCAGCATATATCCAGTACTTTGTTAAAAACAATCCAGCAAAAACCGCTAAAGAAGCATAAACATCAACCCTTGAATGAATTCCATCTGAAAGCAAGCTAATAGAGTTTTCCTTTTTACCATAATAAATTTTTAATCTAGCCATTAATTCATTAATAATAGCTGAAAAAATCATTACTCCAAAAGCTAAATAATTAATATTAATTTTTTCTGGATTTAAAAAACTTTTATAAGCTTCATAAACAATTCCTATACCAGTAATTAAAAGAATTATCGTAATAACAACCCCACCTAAAACTTCGAACTTATAACGTCCATAAGGATAAGTTTTATCTTCTGGTTTTTGAGATATTTTAATGCCTAAATAACTAACAAAAGAAGAAAAAATATCCATAAAAGAGTGAATTCCTTCAGCTAAAATAGCGGCAGAATTTGAAAAAAATCCAATAATCATTTTACCAGTAGCCAATACTATATTTGCCAATATTGAGATAGCAGCAACTTTTTCTTTCATAAAATTAAAAACACCTAAAAAAGGCGCTTAAAAAAATTTAATAATAAGTATTAATGAAACCATTAAATTATTATACTTTAAAGATTAAAAAATATCAACAAAAATTAAACATAATTTTTATTAATAATCATTTTTTAACTTATCTTTTTTAATAAAATAATATTTTACTGATTCTATTAAAGCAGTATTTATAACCGCTAAACTAATAATAAGGGGCCAAGAGGAAAAAGGCAAAGGAATGGTTCCAAGTAAATTATTTAAAAAAGGAACATACAAGGCAGAAAACAAACCAATTAAACCTAAAAACCAAGATACAATTAAAAGCTTGTTATTAAAAATATCAATATGCCATATGTTTTTCCTTAAACTCTTACAAGAAAAAATATATGAAATAGAATCCATTGCCAAGCAAGCAAAAATAATCGTTCTAATATATTCAATATTGTAATCTTGTTTTAAGAGCCACATAAAAATACCTAAAAGAATTAAGTCTGTTATTAAACCAATAATAAAAATAATAATTTTCATTTCTTTGGTTAACAAAGGATTATTATTACGATTTCGTGGCTTTTGCTTCATTAAATCTTTTTCTTTTGGTTCAAATGCTAAAGCAACATCAGGCAAACCATCTTCCATTAAATTTATCCATAAAATCTGGGCCGCTGTAATTGGTAAAGGAAAACCAGCAAATATACTAACTCCTATTAAAATAACTTCCGTAAAACTGTCTGATAAAAGATATGTAATTACTTTTCTAATATTATCAATAATAGCTCTTCCTTCTTCTACTGCTGCTACAATAACAGAAAAATCATCAGTTAAAAGGACTATGTCTGCTACTTCTTTAGCTACTTCTGTTCCTGAACCAAGTCCAATCCCAATATCAGCCTGTTTTAAGGCTGGTGCATCATTAATTCCATCACCCGTCATAGCTACTACTTCTCCTTTTTCTTGCCAGGCCTTAACAATTCTTAATTTATGCTTTGGTTCTACTCTAGCATAAATTTGAATATTATTTATTATTTTATCAAATTCAGAATCTGACATCTTTTCTAAATCTTTTCCTTCTAAAATGTTCTTATCTTCAACATTAAATCCTATTTTACGAACAACAGCTTTAGCAGTTAGTTTGTGATCACCTGTAATAATAATTGGTCTCATTCCAGCTTGATAACAAGTTTGTATTGCTTTTTTTGCTTTTTTACGAACGGGATCTTCTAAAAAAACAAAACCTGCGAATATTAAATCATTAATTTCTTGACCAAGAAACGTTTCTTTTTGTTTTTTATATCCTACTCCTAAAACTCTATATCCCTTACTAGTTAAATTTTCATATTCTTTATTAAAACTTTCTCTGTTGTTTTTATTTATTTTAATCTTTTTATTATTAAACATTAAATACTTTGATTTTTCTAAAATAATCTCTGGCGCTCCCTTAACATAAAGAATGTTTTCTTTTTGTGATTTTTTTCTCAAGCTAGCTGAATATTTATAATCTGAACTAAAAGGAATCTCACTAATTAATACTTCTTCAGAATTATTTTTTAAAAAACCAGCTTTAGCTCCAGCTAAAATCAATGCTTTTTCCGTAGACATTCCTCTTATTTTCCAATTCTTTGGCTTATCTTCAGGGTTCTCGATAAAAGCTTCGCTACACAAAACAATTGTTTTATAAACCATGCTCTTTTCTTGTTCTTTTGAAAAAGGCGTAAAAACTCCAACCACTTTCATTCTTCCTTCAGTTAAAGTGCCTGTTTTATCAGTAGCAATTATTGAAGTACTACCTAATGTTTCAACTGCTACTAGCTTACGAACCAATCCTTTTCTTTTAAAAATTCTTTGCATGCCTAAAGCTAAAATTACTGTTATTGTTACAGGCAATCCTTCTGGAATAATAGCTACTGCCACTGCTACTGCTGTAGTAAGCATTTCAACAAATTTTGCTCCAGTTAACATTCCTTCAATAAAAATAGCAATACAAATTATTACCATAATTATTCCAATAGTTTTTGAAAAACTAGATACTCTTTTTTGATAAGGAGTCTTTTCTTCTTTTGTTTCTTTAACTAAGCTAGTAATTTTTCCAATTTCAGTATTTATTCCTGTGTTAGTTACTATTGCTAAGCCTTTGCCATCTTCAATAATTGTTCCCATGTAAACCATATTATCTCTATCAGCTAAAGGTGTTTCTTTAGGCAAAGTTCCTGTAATTTTTAAACAAGGCAAATATTCACCAGTCAAAACAGACTCATCAACTTTTAAGTTATTACTATCAATTAATCTGGCATCAACTGGAACCTTGTCTCCTGATTTTAAAAAAATAATATCTCCAGGCACAATCTCACTAGAAAAAATCTCTTCTTTTTTTCCATCCCTTAAAACAATTGCTTTAGGAGCTAAAACATTTTTCAATCCTCTTAAAGCCCTAGAAGCTTTATCTTCTTGAAAAAAACCAAGTAAAGAATTTAAAATTACTGCTGCAAAAATAACAAACGCATTAGTATGTTCACCCAAAATTATTGTAATAATTCCAGCTCCTATTAAAATATATATCAAGGGACTTTTAAATTGTTCCAAAAATATATTAAACCTAGGTATTGGTTTTTCTTTAGGGAGAATATTTTTTCCAAAATCTTCGTGACGAAACTTTATTTCTTCTTCAATTAATCCTTTTTCATAATTAGAATTTAATAATTCTGTTGCTTTTTTCCAAGAAATATTGTGCCAAATTATTTTTTCTTCCATTTTATATAATTAATAGATTTAATTTTTAAATAATAACATAAAATAAAAAAACTCACAAAGATTATTAA
>JAQUWR010000007.1:8247-27229 GCA_028692745.1 Minisyncoccota bacterium | reverse complement strand
AGAAAGAATTAAATTAGCTAAAAATGAATAATATATTTAAAGCATACGATATTAGAGGGATATATGGAAAAGATTTAAATGAAGACACAGCTTTTAAAATAGGGGAAGCTTTTGCTGTATTTTTGAAGAAAAAGCTAAGCAAAGAAGACTTAACCATTGTTTTAGGAAAAGATAATCGATCTTCTTCTAATTCGCTGTTTAATTTTATTAAAAGAGGGATTTTATCTCAAAGTGTTAATGTTGTTGATATTGGTTTATCTACCACGCCTTTATTCTATTTCTCTGTGGCTCATTTTAATTATGACGGAGGAATCATTGTAACAGCATCGCATAATCCTAAAGAGTATAATGGTTTTAAAATAGTTGGTCCAAAAGCTGAGCCAATCAGTGAAACAAATGGTTTATTAGAAATAAAAGAATTAGTTGAAAAGAATGTTTTTGAAAAGAAAGATTCAGGAAAAGAAGAAAAGAAATCTTTTATTAATGAATATGTTTCTTTTAATTCTTTTGATGATGATTTTAATGACCTTAAAGTTGTAGTTGATACAGCTAATAGTGTTTCAGGAATAGTTGTTTCTAATTTTTTACCCTCAGCAATTCATATTTTTGATTATTTAGACGGTAGTTTTCCTAATCATGAACCAGATCCCTTAAAAAAAGAAAACATAGAGGACTTGAAAAAAGAAATAATTAAACAAAAAGCTGATTTAGGAATTGCTTTTGATGGTGATGGAGATAGAGTATTCTTTTTAGACGAAGAAGGAAATGCTATTCCCTCTGATTTGATTTTAGCTTTAATGGCAGTTTCAATTATTAAGAATCAGGAAAAAATACTTTATGATGTTCGTTCAAGTAATATTGTAAAAGAAATTATAAAAACCATTGGAGGTGTTGCTGTCCCTAGTAGAGTTGGGCATTCTTTTATTAAGGAAAAAATGAAACAAGAAGATATTATTTTTGGAGGAGAATATTCTGGACATTTTTTTTCAAAAAATCATTATTTTACAGAATGTCCATATTTTGTTTTATTTACTGTTTTGAAAATATTAAAAACAGAAAACATAAAAATGTCTCAGTTAATAAAACCATTTAAGAAATATTTTCATTCTGGAGAAATTAATTTTAAAGTTGAGAATAAGGAAGAAAAAATAAAAAAAATTAAAGATAAATATAAAGAGGGGACAGTAACAGAAATAGACGGTCTAAGAATTGATTTTTCGGATTGGTGGTTTTTGGTAAGAGCTTCTAATACAGAACCATTAATTAGATTAATTGTTGAAGCTAAAAATAAAGAGATTATGGAAAAAAGAGTAGAAGAATTAACAAAACTATTTTAAGCCCATTTTATTTCTTATTTCAATCATTGTTTGTTCAGCTTTTTTTCTAGCTTCTTTCGCTCCTTTATCAAGGATAGAGTAAACCAAATCAGGATTTTTCATTAAATCTTGTTTTTTAATTCTTAATGGTTCTAATTTTTTAATTAATAATTGAGATAAAGATTTTTTAAAGTCACCGTAACCTTTACCTTTAAATTCTTTTTCAATTTGTTTAATGGTTTGATTGGAGAATAGGGAATATATAGTTAAAAGATTAGAAATTCCTGATTTTTTTTCTAAATCATATCTTATTTCATTGTCTGAATCAGTTGTTGCTGACATTATTTTCTTTTCAATTTCTTTAGGGTTTTCAAATAACCCAATACAGCCTTTTCCATCATCTGATTTAGACATTTTTTTATTAGGATCAGTTAAAGACATTATTACTGCTCCTTGTTTTGGTAGCATTGGTTTTGGTATTATAAAAGTTTTACCATATTTTTTATTAAACTTTTCAGCAACATTTCTAGTTAATTCTAAGTGTTGAACTTGATCTTTGCCAATTGGTACAGCCTCTGTTTTGTATAGTAATATATCAGCTGCCATTAAAATAGGATAGTTTAATAATCCAGCATTAATATATTCAGAATGTTTTTGAGACTTGTCTTTAAATTGAGTCATTCTTTTTAATTCACCCAAAGGAATAATTGTTCCTAAAAGCCAAGCTAATTCAGAGTGTTCTTTTACTTGTGATTGAATAAAAAGAGAGCATTTTTTAGGATCTAGTCCAGCAGCTAAATAGCTACAAGATAAGTCAAAGATTTTATCTTGCAGTGTTTTTTCATCATAAGGAGTAGTAATAGCGTGCCAATCAACAACACAAAACAAGCAATCTTCTTTTTCTTGAAGCTCTATCCATTGCTTAATAGCTCCTAAGTAGTTACCCAAGTGGATGTCTCCTGTTGGTCTAATACCACTAAATATTTTCATATAATTAAACTTCAATAATTACTGGTAGCACCATTGGTCTTCTTTGAGTTTTTTCAAAAAGAAAATCTCCTAATGTATTTTTAACATTATCTTTTATGTATGTCCAGTTAACCACATGGCCAGAAGCAGTAGCTTTTTCAATGGTTTGAATTACTTTTTTTCTTGTTTCGTAAAGTAAGTTTTTAGATTCTCTTAAATAAACAAAACCTCTTGAAATAATATCAGGCGAGTCTTGAACCTTACCAGTTTTTCTGTTAACCACAGCAATTACCACAAAAATACCGTCTTTAGAAAGCATTTGTCTGTCTCTTAACACTACTTCTCCCACATCTCCAACTCCTAATCCGTCAACCATAATATAGTCAGAAGGAACGTCTCTTTTTTCAATAGTAAATTTTTCAGGATTTAAATTTATTACTTTTCCATTGTCAGTAAGAACAATATTTTGTTCTTTGATGCCACAATCTTCAGCTAGTTTAGCATTGGCATACATCATAGAAAATTGTCCGTGAATAGGCATAAATAATTTAGGCTTCATTAAGGAAATCATTTCTTTTATTTCTTCTTTTTTAGCATGTCCTCCAGCATGAATATCCATCATTTTGTAATGATAAACATTAGCTTTTTGTCTCATTAAATCATCTTTAACCATTTGAACAGTTCTTTCGTTTCCCGGAATAACTGATGAAGAAAATACAATAGTGTCTTCTGGTTTTATTGTAATCGAAGGATGTTCTTTGGTAGCAATTTTCATTAATCCAGCAGATTCTTCTCCTTGAGCGCCTGTGCAAAGAATAGTTACTTGGTTATCTGGTAAATTATTTGCATCAGCGACTTTTTTAAGAAGAGTTCCTTTTTGAGATTTTAAATATCCCATTTTTTTAGACATTTCTACATTGCTTTTCATACTATGTCCAATAAATCCTACTTTTCTATTGTATTTTTCAGACAATGTAATTGCTTGTTGTACTCTATTAACTAATGACGAAAAAGTAGCAAGAATGATTCTTCCTTTAGATTCTTTAAATACTTTTTCAAGATTTTCAAATATTTGTTTTTCTGATAAAGAATGTCCTTCTTCTTCAGCACCAGTTGAATCAGACATTAAAAGAGTAATGCCTCTTTTTCCTATTTCAGCTAATTTTTTAAAGTCAGTTGGTTTTTCATTAACTGGAAAATCATCAAATTTGAAATCAGAAGTATGAACAATATTTCCTACAGGTGTTTTAATAAAAATACCCATATTGTCAGGAATATTATGATTCTGTCTAAAGAATTCAATTTGGAACACTCCTAATTTTATTTTCGATCCATCGTTAATTTCATTTAAATCTAATTTAGGTCTATCTGGAAATTCTTCTTGTCTTTTTGTAATAATTCCTTTAGCTAGAGGAGCTGCAAATATTGGTGGGTTGCCAATTCTATGAGCAATGTAGGGGATTGCTCCAATATGATCGTAATGACCATGAGTAATTAAAACCCCAACAATATTTTTATATTTATTATTTTGCGTAAGGTAAGAAATATCAGGAATAATATAGTCAATTCCAGGCATGTCTTCTTCTGGCATTCGAAATCCAATATCAACAATTAATATTTGATTTTTATATTCAAAAATAGTCATGTTTCGGCCTACTTCGCTTAAACCACCTAAAGCTATTATTTTTAGGTTTTCTTTGCCGGGAGATTTTCTTACAAATGTCCGCGGTCTTTTAGTAAATTCTTTTTTTTCCATATTTTTATTATTTTAGAAACGTGAGATCTTTTGGAATCTCGTTTAATGGTTCCTTTTCTTTGAGTTCAGGAACTTGTTTATAATTTTGGTTTTTAACCCAACCTTTGAGTGTATAATAATAATAAGCACCTTTATTTTCTTGTATTGATTTATAGTCTGACTCACAGTTAACACTAACCCAATTAGCCATTTCTAATGTTTCTTTATAAGGATTAATTGTTATGTGTGCATAACCTGGTTCAATTATTACTGCTTGGCCTTGTTTAGCTTTAACAAAATAAGCATTATTTTCGTTTTGCATTAAAAATATTCCTTGTCCCTTTAAAACAATATACAATTCACCGTGATTGGTTGAATGACAATGTCCTTTTGTTTTAGTGTATTCGTTATTTATTATTCTGGGAGGAATGACTGTAATATCATATCTTAATCCATTTTCTTCTTTTAGCCCTCGATACATATAGTAAAGAGGAGGATTGTCAGACAATTCTTTGTTATCCATAAAAACATTTCCCATGTCTTTTAAATATCTAATTTCTGGTTTTATTTCCATGTTCTTTTTTCATCTATATACCAATTATATATATCAACAAATCTTTTTTCTAAATCAGGTAACTTGTCTAATGTAATTCCTTTTATTTTTTTATTTGTTACATATGCTCCATAAGAAGAATAAAGAAAAGTAACAGGATAATCTTTAATTAAAGTGTTTTGAAAATCTTCTAAAACTATTTTTCTGTCAATTGAATTAAAATTTGTATACATTCTTGCTTTTTCTAATAAACCATCTACTTGCTCATTTTTATACATTGAAATATTTAATCCTGGATCAATGACTTGAGATGAATGCCAGAAAGGAAGAGGATCAGGAATACCTCCTAATTTTTCTCCGAAAAGAAGAATATCAAAATCCCTGTCTCTTATTGTTTTTTTAATTTCTGTTGAATTTAATTGTTTAATTTCTACTTTTATTCCTATTTTTTCCCATTGTTCTTTAATGTTTTCTGCTGTTTTAACTAAAGAAGGACTTTCAGTGGTTTTAATGATAAAAGAAAGCTGTATGTTTTCATCAGGAACCTTGAAACAAACTTCATTTAGTTTTTCAATTGTGCTTGGACCAACATTTCCGTTTCCTTTAGATAAACCACTAGGAGTTAATACGTCTTCTTTATATTTTTCTTGAAAAAGAATAACTGCTTCTTTGGTTTGATTTCCAAAATATCCAGTAATCTCGCCAGTATAAACTTCAGGGTCTTCAGCTAAACATTCTTGAAGCTTAGTAACATCAGCTCCAGAATTACCAATTTTTAATATTTTTTTAAATTCAAAACCAGAAGTTTTTTTAATTGTTTTAGTCATTATGCCATCTTTTTCTTCAAATCCCTGTTCTTCTAGAATTGTTATTGGATCTTCTGCTGTTATTGTTTCTGGTTCATTAAAATCATAAAAAAACGGAACAATAGGAGAAGAAACAATTTGTCCTTGATTATTAAGTCCTTTTTCTAGAACCTCTTGTTTGTTTATTGCAAGGTCTAAGGCTTTTCTTACTTCTTTATCATTAAGAGGGCTTTTGTTGTTGTTATAAAATAAACTAAAGTAATTAGGAGTTTTAATAAGTGTTATGTTTGAATTTTTAAAACTTTCTAAATCATACTCACCAGCAGTATCTAGTGCGCCAGCATCAATTATTTCTTTTTCAAGGGCATTAATAAAATCTTCTTTTTTATTAAAAAATATAAATTTTATATTTTTAATATATGGTTGTTCGTTATAATATTTTTTATTTACTTCTAATTCTATTGATTTAACATATTTATCTTTGTCTTGGTTAACATTTTTAACCATGTATGCTCCAGATCCAATAGGGGATAATAAATTTAATTTGTCATTACTCATTATTTTAGAAGCAGCAATATCCTTCCATATATGTTGAGGTAATATTTTTAAATTAATTAAATTATCAAAAAATCCAGCGTAGTTTTGTTTTAATCTTATTAAAGCCTTATATTCACTCATTTTTTCAATTTCTATTCCTTGAAAATTAGCTCTCAAGGGACTTAAATAATTAGGATCTTGTACTAAATTAAAAGTAAAGATTACATCATCAATAGTTAATGGTTGATTGTCATGCCATTTAACATTTTCTTTGATTGAAAATTCAATGTTTTTTCCGTCATCACTTATTTGGTATTCTTTAATTAAATCAGGAATAATATTTCTTTCTGAGTCATAGTTTATTAATCCAGAAAAGACCAATTCTGTTATTTCTTTATCAATTTGAGAATAATAGGCATAAAGAGGATTAATAAATTGAGGTTGACCTATTTTTCCTTCTTTTATTTCTCCTCCTTGGGTTGGAGAGATATTAGTATGATTATCAATAAATTTTGAAAAAACCAGAGAAAAAGAAAATATAGTTATGGCAAGCAAAAACAAGAAAAGAACTTTTTCTTTTAAACTCAAAACCTTGAAAAATTGGGCCCATTGTTTAATGCTGGGCATTTTGTGTTTTTTTCGGGAAAACATTATTTCATTAAGTTATACAAAGAAAGACCTAGAAAAATTACACATAGAATAACAGTTACCCAAAAGATATTTTTTTGAGCACCTCTTCTTGTGCTATAAGATTCTCCTCCTCCTCCAAAAGCTGAACCTAAAGCAGTTCCTCTTTGTTGAAGAAGAATAAGAACAACCAAGGCTACTGAAATAACTGATTGAACTATTAAAGTAATATTATTCATTTTATTTTTCGTTAATTGATAATAGTAATTCAGACCCTAAAACTATTAAAGACATCCAGAATAAACTAGAAACATTCTGAATTTCAAACATAGTAGCTGGAAATAAGCAATCTACTATCCAAATTAAAAACATTATTATTACAAAAGAAAAAAGATTTAAAGTAATAATTCTTAACGGAAAAGTAATAGCGTTAAGAATCGGTCTCATAATAGCCATTAAAAGACCAATGGCGATTCCTATTATAATTACAGTATTTATTTGTCCATCAGAGATAATTCCAGGAATAAAATACAAGGATAAAGCTGTTCCGATAATGCCGGAAATTATTTTAGATAAGAAAGCACTCATTAAACAAATGATAACAGAAAAGAGAATAAAGTCAACACTTGGCTAAATTAATATTTTAAGGTATAATATTTAAAATTATGAATAATAAATCTTTTACATTAATTGAAACATTAACAGCAATAGTTATAATTGGTCTTTTAGCTGGTTTTATTATTGTTAAGTTTCAAGATTCTAATGTAGCAGCGGAAATTTCAAGAGGAAAAGCATTTAGTTTGTCTCTTTTAACCTCATTGCCAATAGAAATGGTTTCAGAATGGAAGTTTGATGGACCAACTTCAGCAGGTTCTTCAGCAACAACAGATGATGTTAAGGACACATGGGGGGATAATAATGGAACAGTTTATGGTACGCCACTCGTAAAAGATGGCAATGATTGTATTTCTGGAAAATGTATATATTTTAATGGCAGTACAGACTATATTGGCTATGGTAACATTAATTTAAACATATCAAACACAATGACTGCTGCTGCATGGGTTAAATTTAATAATTTAGATTATATTGGAAGTTCTGGCACCTTAAATACAATTTTTGCTAAAGGAAATCCCGATGTTGCATCAGGAACTCCTTCTTCTGGTTTTTGGTTTTCTTATGATAACAGAAACAATGCTTCTAGTTTTAGTTATACTTGTTTTGGCAATTCTAATGGTGGTTATTCTGGTGGAGGAAATAATTTTTCTTCATCTTCTTATTATTATAAATTTTTTAATAATAAATGGTATTATATTTTATTTACTATAGATGCTTCAAGTAGCGGAAAATTATATATTAATGGTTTACAATTAGGACCAACAAAAATATTTAGTAATCTTGTTTTATCTAATACTACTAATAATTTTAATATTGGTGCAACATCAAACACTTCTCATAAAATCAACGGTTCTTTAGACGATATTCGTATTTTCAATAAAGCCTTAATAGTTTCTCAAATTAATCAAGCTTATTTATCCGGACTTAATAATCTTTATTTAAATAATCAAATATCTAAAGAAGAATATAATCAAAGATTAATAGAATTAAACAATAATTTAGTAAAACATGAATAAAAAAACATTTATTTATTTAACAATAATACTTTCTTTTGTTGTTGGTCTTTATTCTTACTATTTAATGCCAGAAAAAATGGCATCACATTGGAATACGCAAGGACAGGTTGATGATTATGTGTCTAGGAATTTTGGAGTATTCTTTTTTCCATGTCTTTTATTGTTTTTAGCCTTACTTCTTTTATTTATTCCTAAAATAGATCCCTTAAAGAAGAATATAGAAAAGTTTAAGGATGATTATGAGATGTTTGTTCTTATGTTTACGGTTTTCTTCTTTTATGTGTATGTTTTAACCTTATTATGGAACATGGGAGAAGTTTTTAATATGAATATGGTGTTAATGCCAGCTTTTGCTATATTATTTTATTATATCGGCATTCTTTTAGAAAAAACAAAAAGAAATTATTTTATTGGTATTAAAACACCATGGACTTTAGCTTCTGATAAAGTTTGGGATAAAACGCATAAATTAGGAGGTAAATTATTTAAAACAGCAGGATTTCTTGCTTTAATTTCTATTTTCTTTTCACAGCATGCATTTTTCTTTGTTTTTGTTCCATTAATTGCTTTTTCTGTTTATTTGTTTATTTATTCATATTTTGAGTTCAAGGGGGAAAATAATAGAGATTGACAAAAACTTTATCTTGATTAGAATGATATTAGCAGTCAAAGGTCACAATTGCTAATATTTTTTAATTATTAATTTTATGAAATTAAAACCAATTTCAGATCACATTATAATCGAACCAGTAAAAGAAGAAGAAAAAACAAAAGGAGGAATTCTTCTTCCTCAAACAGCTGGAAAAGAAAAACCAGAACAAGGAACAGTTGTTGCTGTTGGTCCTGGTAAAACAACTTCTTCTGGAAAAGTAATTCCAATGGAAGTTAAAGAAGGGGATAAAGTAATTTTTACTAAATACGGTCCCCAAGAAATTAAGGTCGGAGATAAAGAATATTTAGTTGCCAGTCAAGATGACATTTTGGCAATAATTGAATAAACATATGGCTAAACAAATATTTTATGGAGAAGAAGCAAGGTCTAAACTTAAAGCAGGGGTAGATAAATTAGCTAATGCAGTTACAGTTACCTTAGGACCCAAAGGAAGAAACGTTGTTTTGGGAGAAAAGTTTGGTTCTCCAACAATAACTAATGATGGGGTTAGTATTGCTAAAGAAATTGAATTAGAAGATAAAGCAGAAAATATTGGTGCTGAAATAGTAAAACAAGTAGCGGAAAAAGCTAATGATGCTGCTGGAGACGGTACCACAACTGCTACTTTGCTAGCTCAATCATTAATCAAAGAAGGGCTAAAAAATGTAACTGCTGGAGCAAATCCTTTAGCAATTAGAAGAGGATTAGAAAAAGGAGCTCAATTAGTAGTTGAAGAAATTAAAAAAATGGCTAAACCAATATCTTCAGAAGAAGATTATGCTCGAGTAGCAACAATTTCAGCAGAAGATAAAGAATTAGGATCTTTAATTGCTAAAACAATTACTGAGGTAGGCAAAGACGGAGTTATTACTATTGAAGAATCAAAAACATTAGGCATTGAAAAAGAAATTGTCAAAGGTCTTGAATTTGATCAAGGATACATTTCTCCATACATGGTAAGTGACGTAGAAAGAATGGAAGCAACCCTAGAAGATCCATACATTTTAATTACTGATAAAAAGATTTCTTCAATTCAAGAAATAGTTCCTGTTTTAGAAAAAATAGTAGCTACAGGAGAAAAAAATATTGTTGTTATTGCTGAAGATGTTGACGGAGAAGCACTAACTACTTTAATTGTTAATAAATTAAGAGGAGTATTTAATGTTTTAGCTATTAAGGCTCCTGGTTATGGAGATAGAAAAAAACAGATAATGGAAGATATTGCTATTGTAACAGGTGGACAAGTAATTTCCGAAGAATTAGGAATGAAGATGGAAAACATTGAATTAACTCAACTAGGAAGAGCAAGGAAAATAATTTCTACAAAAGAAAAAACAACAATTGTTGAAGGAAAAGGAGATAAAGTTGAAATTGACAAAAGGATTGCTCAACTAAGAGCACAAATTGACAATGAAGAATCTGATTTTGATAAAGAAAAGTTTCAAGAAAGATTGGCTAAGTTATCTGGTGGTGTAGCAGTCATTAAGGTTGGTGCAGCTACTGAAATAGAGCAAAAAGCAAGAAAACATAAAACTGAAGATGCTCTTGCTGCAACTAGAGCAGCTATTGAAGAAGGTATTGTTCCAGGAGGAGGAGTTGCTTTGCTTAGATGTCAAAAAGCACTTAAAGAATCTAAAATTCAAGGTGAAGAAAGAATTGCAGTGGATATTCTTGAAAGAACCTTAGAAGAGCCTATTAGAATAATTGCTCAAAATGCTGGTAAAGATGGAGCTGTTATTGCTGCAGAAGTAAAGAAGCTACCAGAAGCACAAGGATATAATGCATTTGATGATAAGTTTGAAGATTTTATGGAAACAGGAATAGTAGATCCAGCTAAAGTAGTTAGATCATGTATTGAAAATGCAGTTTCTGCTGCTTCAATGCTTTTAACCACAGAATGTATTGTGGTTGATAAACCAGAAGAAAAAGATGACAAGCCAGAAATGGGAGGAGGAATGCCAGGAATGTATTAATAAAGACGGGGATTGCCCCGTCTTTTAATAAGTGATATATTAAATAATAATAATAAATAATCATAAGTATGAAAAAAAGAATACTTTCAATGATTTTTGTTTTTCTCTTTGTTTTTGTTGGTAATGTTTTTGCTGCAGATCAGACAAATGTAAAAAATTACCTTATACAACTTTTACAAAGTCTTACCTCTGGTCTTAATAAAGCATCTGTAGTTGATGTGATTGATACTGGTATTTTTGCATCTACTGAAATTGTTTCTAATAATCTTTCGGATGCAAGTAATCCAACGATAGAATTTTGGGCTCAAGCTTACTGTCCAAACACTACAAGTCAATTTAAATATCCTATTCCAGAAGGATATGATTTAGTTTCTTGTTCTTATGGTCCAATTGGTAGTCATGGAGGATGTAGTGTTTGCATGATGGCAAAGATTAAATTAATTAAAAAAACAATAGATCCTAAGATTAATGGTGTTTGTGGTACAGCTAATGGTCATAATTATGCTGCTAATGACACTTCTTGGGGAAGTTATACTCAGTGTGCTACTGGTTTTCCTTCTGTTACAATATTTCCAGGAAATGACACAATACAATCTTGGAGTTGTTATGGATCAAATGGTGGCACTAATGCTTTATGTAGTGCCTATAGGGCTAAATTAGAGAATTCTGGTTCTTGTGGTTCAGCAGATGGAGAAGTTTTTACAACAGCTCCAACTACAAATCTTTGTGCTTCAGGAACAGCTTCAGTGGTTTCTCAATTAAATTCAACAACATGGACCTGGACTTGTACTGGTAGTGATAAAATGGTTCATGCTTGTAGAGCAAGTTCAATTAGTATTAGTTTGTTAAGTCCTCTTGGTGGAGAGAGTTGGGAAATAGGAAAAACCTACCAAATACGTTGGACGAGTCCTACTTTGGGAGATAACAAACCAATACAGATTAGTTTAAGAGACGAAAGATATAGCTCTGAAGTTGGACCTGGAGAAATGGTAATTGCTAATACAACAAATATTAATGGTTACTATAATTGGACAATACCTTCTACTTTAGATGGTTTTAAATTAGAACCAGAAGGTAAATATAAGATATGGATAGCTTATGGAGGTTTAGCAGTTAGTCCAGTAACTTTTAATATTATACCTTCTGCTTCAATCAATGGTGCTTGCGGTTCTGCTCATAAAAGATATTCTAGCACAACAACAAGTTATGGTAGCGATGTTTTTTGTTATTCAGGCACTGTTAATTTTTCGTCTTTGGCTTTTCCAGAAATTGGCAGTTCGATTCGTTGGTCATGCGATGGAATTAATGGGGGAAAAAGCGTATCTTGTATTGCAATGAGAGTTACCGAAGTTACAACTAGTTGTGGTTCTCAAGCAAATTGTTGTGGATCTTCAGCTAATGTTTCTTCTTCGACAGCTCCGACATCAAATCATTGTGCTAACGGAGCTATTTATTTAGGAATAGTTAATGAATGGAATAATCAGTGGACATGGCAATGTAATGATATTATAGCCAACGTTGGATATTCTTGTTTTGCGCCAAAAATAGCAGCGACTAAAATTAATGGTACATGTGGTTCTATTAATGGAACAACTGTTTCTAGCCTTCCTATTACGAATCTTTGTGCTTCAGGAACAGCTTCAGTAGTTTCTGGTTCTGGTCCATGGACATGGACCTGTTCAGGACAAAATGGAGGAACATCAGTAAGTTGTTCAGCTTTTAAGTTCAACTATTCAGATACAACTAATATTAAAGTTTTAGCTCCAATGGCAGGAGAATTAATTAAAGCAGGAAGAATTTATCAAATAAAATGGTTGGCAGATGGTCAAGATCCATTAAATATTGCTCTTGCTAAAGGTAATGAAGAATGGCATTTAGCTTATAGTGTTTCAGCAGAAAAAGGAATTTATGAGTGGCAAGTAGAGTTAGGTAATACCTTAACAGCAGGAGATAATTACAGGATTCATATTTGGAACAATCAAAACACAAATGTAGATGTTTATAGTAATTATTTTAGCATAAGTCCTTTATCTACTGTTTGTGATATTGAGCATGTAAGTGAATGTACAAATGAACAACTAATCGACCTAATTAAGAAAATAATGGTTGTTAATGGTTCTTGTGGGTCAATGAACAAAAGAGCTGTTGTTGATATTCCGACCACAAATCTTTGTGCTTCAGGAACAGCTTCAGTAGTTTCTGGTTCTGGTCCATGGACATGGACTTGTTCAGGACAAAATGGAGGAACATCAGTAAGTTGTTCAGCAGAAAAGATTTTATCAAAACCAATTCCTTGTGGAGAATATGGAGACATTGATAAAGATGGAGTTATAACATATAGAGACGTTATATTAGCTTTTAGTGGCTTAGAAAACACAACATTGAACATTATAGATGTTAATTTTAGTCATAGTGCTGATTTTAATGACATTGTTATGATTAATAATTATTTAACAGGTAAAATTAGTACTTTTGATGTTTGTAATTTTCAATCAATGAATCTTGTTAGCGAATGGAAGTTAGACGGAAATGCTAATGATTCTTTTGGAACAAACAATGGTACTGTTATTGGCGGGGGAACATATAAAACTGGTTTTAATGATTGTGTATCCATAGGCTGCATTCAGTTTGACGGAACAAATGATTACATTATGATTCCTGATTCTTCAAGTATGAGCATGTCTTATGGCGGAAGTGTGTTTTTATGGGTCAAACCATCTCTTCAATATCAGCAATCATATATTATTGGTCAATATCCAAAAACAGGAAATAAATCATGGGCAATTACAATAGGAACATCTGCAGCTGATAAGGCAATTGTTAGTTTGTCTCAAGATGGAATTAATACAAATTATTCTTCAGTAACGGCAAGTGTTTTAGATAATAAATGGCACTTAATTGGTTTTACTGTTGGGGATGATAAATTAACAACATATGTTGACGGAGTTAAGTATTCTTCTGTTAATATTAATGGAGCAATATACAATTCATCTGCTAATTTGTTGATAGGGGCGACAGAGCCTTCTTCAGGATTCTTTTTAGGGTCAATTGACGATGTAAAATTGTTTAATAAGGCTTTATCTGAAGAAGAAGTAAAATATATATATAATAGTTATAATAGATAAAATAATAGAAACAGGGCTTAATTGCCCTGTTTTTTATTTGACAAAAGTTTGTTTTTGTAATAATATTGTAATACACAATAATTAAATAAAACACATGAGAAAAGTATTAAGTATTTCTTTAACCTCTGAAGCTGAAAAAGAGATAAAAAGCAAGACAAAGAAAAAAGGATTTGATTCTGTTAGTTCTTATATCAAATATTTAATCTCTATTGACGATGAATTAACCTCAGAAGAAGATTTGTTGAAAAAAGTGGAAAAAGCAGAAAAAGAATACAAAAAAGGTAAATTTATCAAAGCTAATTCTATGGCAGAATTATATGATAAAGAGTAACATTATCTATTCTTATGGTTTCAGGGAAGAATTTTTAAAATTACCTAAAAATATTGCTGATTTAGCAATTAAAAAAGAGAAAATATTTAAAGAAAATCCTTTCCATTCTTCGCTTAGGTTACACTCTTTAAAAGGGAAATTAGATGGTCTTTGGTCTATTAGTGTTAATTCTAAGTATAGAATTATTTTTAAATACAAAGAAGAGGGGGATATCTTATTTATTTCTATTGGTAAGCATGATATTTATAGATCTCTTTAGATCCTTGAATTTTATTATTATTTTGCTATAATCAATTCAATGGAAAATAACGTATTATTATTAATAGCAAGCATTTTTATAGTCTTAATTATTAATATTTTTTACTTATTTCATAAGATAAAGAATCAAACTAAAAAAGCAAAAAAAGAATTCGAAGATTATTTAGAAAAGAAAATACAATTATTTCTTGCTTTTATTGAAGAAGTAAAAAAATATGCTAAATTAAGCAAAGCCATTGAATCTAAGGTAAAAGAAACAATAGAAAATATTAAAAATGCTAAAGGATTAAAAGAAAAAAAGTCTTTAAGTAATAAAATATCTTCTGTTGCTGACTCTATTTTTGAATCAATCAGTCATCATTCTGATTTAGCCAAAAGAATAAGAGAGGACTTAAAAGAAATAGAAATAGGAATGGATTCATTTAAAAACTTATGGTTAAACATAATAATGTTTTTTAAGAAAAATAAGAAAAAAGAAGAAATAGTTGAAGAAAAAAGAGTAAAGGTCAAAATTAAAAAGAAAAAGTAAAATTAAAAATATGGATTTATTGATAATTATATTAGGTTTGTTAGCAATTATTGTTTTATGGGTTGTTTTAGCTTATAATTCTTTAATTGTTCTTAAAAATAGGGTTAAAGAAGCTTGGTCAGATATAGATGTTCAGTTAAAAAGAAGATATGATTTAATTCCTAATTTAGTTGAAACAGTAAAAGGATATGCTTCTCATGAACAGCAAACCTTTGAAAAAGTAATTCAAGCTAGAAACATGGCTATGAATGCTCAAGGTGTTAAAGAAAAAGGAGAAGCAGAAAATGTTTTAGCTGGGGCATTAAAATCAATATTTGCTTTATCAGAAAATTATCCTGAATTAAAAGCATCAGTTAATTTTTTAGAACTACAAAGAGAATTAAGTGATACAGAAAACAAGATTCAGGCCGCAAGAAGATTCTATAATGGTAATGTTATTGAATTGAATAATAAAATAGAAACAGTTCCTACTAATATTATTGCTAATATGTTTGGATTTAAACTAGCTGAATTCTTTGAAATAGAAGAAGGAGAAAAAGTTGTTCCAAAGGTGGATTTTAATAAATAAAGATATGATGAATATTAAGAAAGTTATAATTAAGCAAAGAAAAAAAGCAAGAAAAAAGCTTGGTAAAAAATTAAATGAAAGAGACCAAAAAAGGTTGGGTATTTTAAAGAAGTAATATGGCTACGCTGTATTCTCAAGCTGAATCAAATGTAAGAAGAACATGGTTTTTAATTACCATGTTTTTCGTCATTGTTATTCTTATTGGCTGGCTTTTTAGTTATGTTTTTGATTCTACAATTATTCTTTATATAGCTGTATTAATAAGTATTATAATGAGTATTTCTTCTTATTGGTTTTCTGACAAGATTATTTTATCAATTACTAATGCTAAATTAGTTAAAATGAAAGACAACCCTGAAATATATAGATTAGTTGAAAATCTTTGCATTGCTACTGGTATGCCATTGCCTCAGATATATATTCTAGAAGATGAACTTCAGCCTAATGCTTTTGCCACAGGAAGAGATGAAAAACATGCTGTTATTGCTTTGACTCAAGGATTATTAAATAAATTAGAAAAAAGTGAATTAGAAGGAGTTATTGCTCACGAATTAGCTCATATTAAAAACAAAGATACTCTTTTACAAGCAGTAATTGTTGTTTTAGTTGGAGTAATTGTTGTTATGTCAGATATTTTTTTAAGAGCAGGATTTAGAAGAAATGACAATGAAAGGGGAGGTAATGTAGTTTTTCTTATGCTTGGTGTATTAGTAGCAATTCTTGCTCCAATTGCTGCTCAAATTATTAAAGCATCGCTTTCAAGACAAAGAGAGTTTTTAGCTGATGCTTCAGGAGCATTAATTACTAGATATCCAGAGGGATTAGCCAGTGCCTTAAGGAAAATATCAGCTGATCAAAATCCTTTAATCAAAGCTAATGCTTCCAATGCTCATTTGTTTATTTCTTCTCCTTTTAGGCAAAAGAATGGACATGTTGATTGGTTTACCAAATTATTTATGACTCATCCGCCAGTAGAAGAGAGAATTCAAGCTTTAACAGGAATGAAACTGTCTTAGGCAGTTTTTTATAGTACGAGCTTTTATTACGGCTTTTATTTTTATTTTTTTTATACTATACTTGGATTAAGAGGAGGGGTGCTCCGAATGGTAAGGAACACGCTTGGAAAGCGTGCGCTCGCAAGGGCTTGCAGGTTCGAGTCCTGTCTCCTCCGCCAATTAAAGCGTACGAGATCTTTATTATAATAACATATCATTATGTCAATAGAAAAACCAGAAAATAACAATAATATTGAAAAAAATTTTCCAGAAGTAAACGAAAAAGAAAAAGGAGAAAATCTTTCAATCAATAAAGAAAAAACAGATTCTATCGAAGAAGATTTTAAAAAATGGAAAAAACTTTCTAGTGATTTTGGTATTGATAATCAAGATTCTCAAATTGAAAAAGAATACAAAAAATTAACAGAAAAACCCTTTTCTGGGGGAAAGTATTTAGGAAAGAAATACCCGGATCTTAAAAAATCAGAAGTAGTTGCTTTAAGCCACGAATATTCAGAAGAGAAAGAAGAAAACGAGATTGATACTTGGCTTAGAAACGTAGAAGCATTTCATAAACGTCACCGGGATAATGAAGAAGCAATGGAAATAATTAAGAATGCTTTTTATGACCAATATGTAATTAAATCTGAAGAAGTTCCTGAAAGCTATTTTGAAAATCAACAAAGATTAATGAGAGAACAAGGACACGGAAACATAGAAATTACAGATGAACTAAAATCTCAAGGAATTGAAGTAATTATTAATGATCAAAAATCAACCTTGGATAATTGGACAGAATATTTTTTTTCTGAAGATGCCGATGCTTATCCAATGTGGGCAAAGTATTGGGCTTTAAGAAGTATAACTAAGCTTTCCAGCTATGATAAGGAAAAGAAAACTTTTGGTAGTCGCAGGAAAGACACTGTTGCCCCTTTTCCAGACTTAAATAGAGAAGCTTTTGCTTATGTAATTGATGCTATTGTTAAAAAAGCAGAAAAAGAAAACATTGGGACTAGAGAGGTTAATCCTGAGCTAGAAAAAATTATTCAGTCTGAAAATTTTGGCAAGCTTTATGCGTATGCCATAGAAAAGGTTGTTCCAACAGAAGAAAACGAATTAGTAATAACTGAAGGGGAATGGATTAAATATGATCAGAATTCTGATCATATGCCATTAGTAGAATCTTTACAAGGCTATGGCACTGGCTGGTGCACAGCTGGAGAATCAACAGCTCAAACTCAGCTTCAAGGAGGAGATTTCTATGTGTATTATTCAAAAGATAAAAAGGGGAAGCATGTTATCCCTAGGGTAGCTATCCGTATGCAAGGAAATGCAATAGGGGAAGTAAGAGGAATTGGTCCTGATCAGAACCTTGATTTATATATTAACAAGGTAGTGGATGACAAGCTTGAACAATTTCCTGATGGAGAAAAATACAAAAAGAAAAATAAAGACATGAAGAAATTAACTGATATAGAAGCAAGACAAAAAAGAAACGAAGATTTAGGAGTAGAAGATTTAAGATTTCTTTATGAAATGGATTCAAAGATTGAAGGGTTTGGATATCAAAGAGATCCTAGAATTAAAGAGATTGTAGAGAAAAGAGACATTAAAGAAGACCTTTCTCTAATTACTGGATTTTCTAAAGAAGAAATCAGTATTACTCAAAAAGAAGCACTTGGAGGAAACATTAAATATCATTATGGCGATCTTTATCTTTCAGGCCTTGAATCAGCAGAAGGGCTTACTCTTCCTCAAAGCATAGGAGGATTTCTTAATCTTTCAGGCCTTAAATCAGCAGAAGGACTTGTTCTTCCTCAAAGTATAAAAGGATATCTTAATCTTTCAGGCCTTAAATCAGCAGAAGGACTTGTTCTTCCTCAAAGTATAGAAAGAGATCTTGATCTTCAAAATCTTAAATCAGCAGAAGGACTTGTTCTTCCTCAAAGCATAAAAGGATATCTTAATCTTTCAGGCCTTGAATCAGCAGAAGGGCTTACTCTTCCTCAAAGCATAGAAGGATATCTTAATCTTTCAGGCCTTGAATCAGCAGAAGGGCTTGTTCTTCCTCAAAGCATAAAAGGATATCTTAATCTTTCAGGCCTTAAATCAGCAGAAGGGCTTACTCTTCCTCAAAGCATAGAAGGATCTCTTAATCTTTCAGGCCTTGAATCAGCAGAAGGGCTTACTCTTCCTCAAAGCATAGAAGGATCTCTTAATCTTTCAGGCCTTGAATCAGCAGAAGGGCTTGTTCTTCCTCAAAGTATAGAAAGAGATCTTGATCTTCAAAATCTTAAATCAGCAGAAGGACTTGTTCTTCCTCAAAGCATAAAAGGATATCTTAATCTTTCAGGCCTTGAATCAGCAGAAGGGC
>JAQUWR010000007.1:0-8147 GCA_028692745.1 Minisyncoccota bacterium | reverse complement strand
CTTGTTCTTCCTCAAAGTATAGAAAGAGATCTTGATCTTCAAAATCTTAAATCAGCAGAAGGACTTGTTCTTCCTCAAAGCATAAAAGGATATCTTAATCTTTCAGGCCTTGAATCAGCAGAAGGGCTTACTCTTCCTCAAAGCATAGAAGGATATCTTAATCTTTCAGGCCTTGAATCAGCAGAAGGGCTTGTTCTTCCTCAAAGCATAAAAGGATATCTTAATCTTTCAGGCCTTAAATCAGCAGAAAAAGATATTTTGAGACAGGAATATCCTAATTTACGAATCATATAGTTTTAAATAATTTAAATTATATAATTATGATAAAATAATTAATTCTTTTTATTGATTACGAATCTTTAGAGCTTGAGCTTGACTCGGCCGGTATAAAAAGCAAAGATAAAAAGATTTATTTACAAAATTGTTTAAATTCGTTATCATTATAATATTAAGAAAGAAGCCCTTATATTATATTCTATAAACCATAATGTTATACAATTAGAAAAGATATGAAAGAAGAGGTATAATTATTAGGTAAATTGATATAATATTTGTTTAAATTTTTTAGTGGCGCGTTAGTTTTTAATTGGCATAAAATTCGGAAGCGAAAAACCCGTCTGTATTCCTTCTTAGGCCCTTTCTGCGGGCAGGAAAAGCCGAGGCGGAACAATACTTGCCGAGTCCAAATTAGTTTTCAGGATTTTCGTCAAAAAAAGTTCGAACTTCGTTCAAAAAACACCGTTATACCATATAATCATGCTTATACTTTGGATTATCATCTTTATAGTTTCATTGATTGTGCTCATTAAAGGAGCTGATTGGTTAATTAATAGTGCAGAGAAAATTGGACTTGCTTTTGGTTTATCTCCTTTTATTATTGGAGTAACTATTGTTGGCATTGGTACTTCTTCTCCTGAGCTTGTTTCTTCTTTAGCAGCATTAGGGGGGTGACAGATGTAGTAGTTGCTAATGCAGTTGGTTCTAATATTGCTAATATTCTTCTTATTATTGGTATTTCAGCTATAGCAGCTAAAAAATTAGTTGTTGATAAAAGTTTAATTGATTTAGATTTACCCTTATTAGCCATAAGTACTGTTTTATTTCTTGGTATTGTTTGGGACAAGCAAATTACTTTTGGAGAGTCTATTTTAATGCTTATAACCTATATTATTTATTTATTTTATACTATATTAAGCAAAGACACTGATGATGAAAAAGCTAAACGTCCTAAAATATTAATAAAAGACATTGTTTTTCTTGTTTTAGGTATTTTAGGGTTGATTTTTGGAGCAAAATATCTTATAGAAGCATTAATAGAGCTGTCAACAATACTTAATGTAGCTACTGGAGTAATATCAATTACAGCTTTAGCCATTGGAACTTCTTTACCAGAATTAATAGTTTCCGCTAAAGCAGCTAGTCAGAATAAGCCAGAAGTTGCTTTAGGTAATATTTTTGGATCAAATGTTTTTAATACCTTAATGATTACAAGTGTGCCTGGATTATTTTCTGTTTTAGTAATAGATGATCAAACTTTTAATATTGGTATTCCAATAATGGCTTTGGTAACATTATTATTTGTAATTTCTGGTATTTCTAAGAGAATTCATATGTGGGAAGGGGCATTTTATCTTTCAATCTATGTTTTATTCTTAGCAAAGATTTTTAATTGGTTTTAATAATAATTTAATAAATATATATGAAAAACAAACAAATCCTTATTTTTCTAATTATCTTAATTGCTTTTTGTCTTTTGGGCTTTGCTTATGAAAAAAGTAAAAATGAAAATATCTCTATTTTTGAAGAAGGAAATAATATTATTTTTGAAGAAGAACAAACCAATGAAGAAAAAGTAGTTAGCTTTTTTAATGCTTTAAAAGAAACTGATTATCAAAAACTATCAAAAAGTTTTACAGATCAATTACTTAGTGAATTAACAGAAGAACAGATGTATAATTTAAGACAAATACTTTTTGACAATTTAGGGGAATTAATTAACTTAAAAGATCCACAAACCTTAGATGGGGGAGAAAATAGAACAATTCTTTTTTATCAAGCTGATTTTGAAAAAGAATCTGGTGTAAGCATTAGAGTAACATTTGAAGAAGATGGAAAAATGGCAGCAATATATCTTGATTCTCCAAAATTAAGAGAAGCTGTTTTCAAGTATTGATTAATCTTTTTGGTTATTGTATAATTAAATATGCTCTTTAAAAGCTTTGAAATAAACGAATGGTTAGTGGATTGTAGTTTTTATTTAATAAAAACAAAAAGAGCTATTTGGAATAGAAGAATCTTAGTTTGGATAGCAGATTTTTATTCCAGAATTGGAAATAATGAATTTCATTGGCTCTTTGACCTAGATCCATATGCAATGATTGGTACGACAAAAGAACAAAAAGAAAGATATACAATAAAGCTGTATGAAATGAGAAAAAGAATACATTTAAGGACAATGCCCGTTAATTAACGGGTTTTAATTTAATTTGCTTGACAAACAGCTATTTATTTTGTATATTGATAATATAATTAAATTGATAATAGTAATATTACTAATATGTTTAATATATTAAAACTAGAAGAAATAGTTAATGATCAGTTGAAAAATTTAATGAGCAAAGATTCTGGAATGGAGAGATTAATAGATTTTGATAAATATATTAATTCTAAACAAATTGTAATTTTGTCTGGGATAAGAAGAAGCGGGAAGTCAACCCTTTTAAAGCAATTTTCAGAAAAGCTGTCTAATGATTTTTATTATGTTAATTTTGATGACGAAAGATTAATGGGTTTTAAAGTTGGTGATTTTGATAACCTTTTAACTATTTGGAAAAAAAACAAACAATCAAAAAATATATTTATTGATGAAATTCAAAACATAGAAAGTTGGGAAAGATTTGTAAGAAGGGTATATGAAGAAGGGTATAAGGTTTTTATAACTGGTTCTAATGCTAAGTTATTATCTTCAGAGCTTTCAACTCATCTTACTGGAAGATATTTTAAAATAGAGCTTTATCCGTTTTCATTTAAAGAAGTATTGCTTTTTAATAAAATAGATTTTTTAACATTGTCATCAAGTAATAGGATTGAAATAATCAAAAAGTTTGATGAATATTTAATTACAGGTGGATTTCCTGAATTTATAAGATACAATAATAAGGAATTTTTAAAAAGGACCTATGAAGACATTGTATATAAAGACATTATTACGCGTTTTGGAATAAGAGAAATAACAGCATTTAGGGAATTATCAAATTTTCTTTTTAATAATTTTACTAAAAAAATTGGGTATCAACCAATAGCAAAAACACTAGGAATAAAAAGTTCTATATCAGTTAGAGACTATATAGGTTTTTTGCAAGAATCATATTTAGTTTTTGAGCTTTTTAAATATGACTATTCTCTTAAAAAGCAATATATTTCTGATAAAAAAATATATATTATTGACAATGGAATGAGAAATACAGTGGCATTTTCTTTTTCTGAAGACAAAGGAAGGCTTTTAGAGAATCTTGTTTTTATTGAACTTAAAAGAAGAGGAGAAGAGGTGTATTTTAGTAAAGGCAAGAAAGAGTGTGATTTTTTAATAAAAGACAGGACCAGGATAACAAACGCTATTCAAATTTGTTATTCTTTAGATAAAGAAAATGAAAAGAGAGAGGTAGAGGGATTAATAGAGGCTATTAATCAAAACAATCTAAAGAGTGGATTAATATTAACATATGGAGAAGAAAAAGAAATTACTTTTGATAATATTAACATTAAAATAATGCCTGTTTGGAAGTGGCTTTTAGAAAGAAATTGATTTAGTGTATAATTTAAAATTACATAAACTAACATTGACTTTATTGTTTTTTAATATAAGATTAAATATATGGATGGAATAAATTTTACAAACAAAGCTCAGAAAATAATGATGCAAGCTCAAAATCTTGCTGGATCAATGGGACATCAACAAATAGATGCTCTTCATTTATTATTAGTTGTTATTTCTGATTCAGAAAATATTGTTGTAAGCCTTTTGAATAGGTTAAATATTGATATAGAAGATTTAATAAGAAAAACAAAAGTAGGATTAAATCAAGTGCCTGAAGCGCCTAAAAATCAATTACCTGGTCAATTTTATTTAACCCAAGACATGGTTAAGGTTTTGGAAAGAGCCAAAGAAGAAGCAATAATGCTAACAGATGAATTTGTTTCTTTAGAGCATTTGTTTTTGGCTATTCTTGGATCAAATGTTTTAGCAAAAGATATTTTAGATAAAGTTAATTATTTAAAGCAAACAACTAGTTTTGGAGAACAAGCATCAGCTCCAAAGCTTGATTATGATACTGCTTTAAAGGTTTTTACTCAATTAAGAGGAGGAGAAAGAGTAACTAGTCCTAATCCTGAATCAAAGTATAAGATTATTGAAAATTATTCTCGTAATTTAACTAATTTAGCCAAGCAAGGAAAATTAGACCCAATTGTCGGAAGAGAAGATGAAACCAGGAGATTAATGCAAATATTATCTCGTAGAACAAAGAATAATCCTGTTTTAATTGGAGAAGCAGGGGTAGGAAAAACAGCTATTGTCGAAGGATTAGCCCAAAAAATAGTTAAAGGAGAAGTACCAGAATCTTTGAAAGACAAAGAAGTGATTAGTTTAGATTTAGGTGCTTTAATTGCTGGAACAAGATATAGAGGGGAATTTGAGGAAAGAATCAAAGCTTTATTAAAAGAAATTAAAAAAGCAGAAGGAAGATACTTATTATTTATTGATGAATTACATACTTTGATTGGAGCTGGTTCAGCGGAAGGAGCAATTGATGCTTCTAATTTATTAAAACCAGCTTTAGCCAAAGGAGAACTTAAAGCAATTGGAGCAACTACTTTAAAAGAATATCAAAAGCATATTGAGTCAGATCCAGCTTTAGAAAGAAGATTTCAACCAATTTATGTTACAGAACCAAGTATTGAAGATACAATTTCTATATTAAGAGGAATAAAAGAAAAGTATGAAATGCATCATGGTCTTAAAATTAAAGATTCGTCATTGGTTGCTGCTGCTGAATTGTCAGCTAGATATATTCCTGATAGATTTTTACCCGATAAAGCGGTTGATTTAATGGACGAAGCTTCTTCAGCTTTAAGATTAGAAATTGAATCTAATCCAACTGAAATAGAAGATTTAAACAAAGAAATTCAAAAATTAGAAATTGAAAAAGAAGCAATTAAAAAAGAAGCAGGAACACCTCAATATGTAAAAAGAGAAAAAGTAATTAATAGACAACTGTCTGAGCTAAAAGAAAAAGCTAATGCTTTTTCAGTACGCTGGAAAACAGAAAAAGAAACCATTAATAATATTAAACAATTAAAAGAAGAAATAGATAAACATAAGTATGAATTAGAAAGATTTCTAAAAGATGGTGACTTACAGAAAGTAGCTGAAATTAAATATGGAATTTTACCTGATTTATTTTCAAAATTAAGGAAACAAGAGAATAAATTAGTAAGATTACAAAAACAAAACCCAATTTTAAAGCAAGAAATAGGGCCAGAGGAAATAGCTAGGGTTGTTTCTCGCTGGACAGGTATTCCAGTGACTAGTTTATTAGAATCAGAAGCAAAGAAACTGGAAAATATGGAAGAAATGTTATCTAAAAGAATTGTTGATCAAGAAGAAGCAATAAAAGCAGTTTCTAATGCAATAAGAAGGTCTCGTGCTGGTATTTCAGAAGAATCAAGACCATTAGGATCATTTCTTTTTTTAGGACCAACTGGAGTAGGTAAAACAGAAACAGCTAAAGCTTTAGCCGAATTCTTGTTTAACGATGAAAATGCTTTAATTAGGGTTGATATGTCTGAATACATGGAAAAGTTTGATGTTTCTAAAATGATTGGTAGTCCTCCTGGTTATGTTGGTTACGATGAAGGAGGACAATTAACAGAAAAAGTAAGAAGAAGACCATATAGTGTTATTCTATTAGATGAAATAGAAAAAGCTAACCCAGAAGTATTTAATATTTTATTACAAGTTTTAGAAGACGGAAGATTAACTGATGCTAAAGGAAGAATAGCTTCTTTTAAGAATGCAATTTTAATTATGACTTCGAATATTGGTTCTGATATTATTGCTAAAGAAGCTCCTTTAGGCTTTGTTGATGATGGAAAAGTAAGCCAAAAACAAGGATTAAAAGAAAAAGTACAAAGTGCTCTAAAAGAAAAGTTTAAACCAGAATTTATTAATAGAATTGATGAAATAGTTATTTTTGATTATTTAGGAGCTACTGAAATTAAACAAATAGTTGATTTAGAGTTAAACAAAGTACAAAAAAGATTAAAGAAAAAAGATATTAAAATATCAGTAACTGAAAAAGCTAAAAATTATTTAGCTGAAAAAGGGTTTGATACTAATTATGGAGCAAGACCTTTAAAAAGATTAATTCAAAAATTAATTTTAGACCCAATGGCTTTAAAGGTTGTAATAGGGGAAATAAAAGATGGAATGAGAATTAATGTTGATGTTGAAAAAGGTCAAGTAGTGGTAAAAACCTATTCTAAGAAAGCTTTAGCTAAAAAATGAAAAAACAAGACTTTTTGAATTTAATTTTAATGATTATACTCGGTATTTTTGGAGGATTATTAGCCTTGTATTTTTTCTTTATTAATAATTTTTTTGCTTCACCCACTATTATTAATCAACAGCAAGAAAAAATATATATAGAAGAGAATACAGCCCTAATTAATAGCATAAAAGAAACCAAAAAAGCAGTATTTACTATTAAACAGGGAACACTATCTTTTTATGGTTTAATTTTAACAGCAGATGGTTTAGCAGTAACTTTGTCTAGTAATTTAAACAAAAACCCAATAACTTGTAATATTAATGGAGAAAATGCTAGTTGTCAGATATTAAAAAGAGATTTAGTTCAGAATTTGGCTTTGATTAAGATTGAAAAAGACAAGCTATCTACTTTAGGTTTTTATGATTTAGATCTTGAAATGGGCAAAAGAGTGTATGTTCTTTCAATAGATTCAGTTAATGAGGGAATAGTAAAGAGCGTTGAAGGTAATACAAACATTAGAGAAACTCAGCCAATAAGCGGAAGTCCTGTTCTTAGTTTAGACAATAAAATAATAGGATTAGCAGAAATAGACAAGAATGGTTTTATTTCTATTATTCCAGTTTCAATAATTAGATCTTTTGTTGGATTATGAGGTCTTGACAGGAATATATATTTATAATATTCTTATTTTAGAAGCATACATTAATAACTTAGCGGGCGCTGCGGTGTTCCCCTAGAATATTTAGGACTTAAGCCGTAGATAAACTACCCTCTAAGACGTTGCTTCTAGTAAAGAAAGCGTAAAGCGCTTTTTTTATTTTTTAAACAATTCTTTTCCTTCTCCCAATATATTATTTTTTAAAATAGAAAAATATTCATCACCTTGATCCCTTTTTTCTAAGTATTTAAAAAGTGCCCCAGCTATCCAATCTGCTATTTGTATGTTTGCACTGGTAGAAGAATCTATCATTCTTATCTCGATAATTGTGTTGCTTGGAAGTTGAGGTAATAATCTTGCTTTTAAAATACTTTTAAAGTCAGATTCTTTTAATCCTTTTAAATGTCTTTTGTCACAAAATATTTTAAGCTCTTTTTCGTTAATAGGTAAGTACATATCAAGAGTTTCTCCTATTACGTTTGTATAAAGTAAGCCACTTTTTATCTTTCCTTTATATTTATATTCTTTAGGTATGTTTTTTCTTAAAAGATATGAGTATTTAATTCTTACATCTAGTTTTGATATGTATTTTAAAGTTTTAATTCGTAATTTGTTATCTATTGAGGTAGTTGACCATTTAATTTCACTAAGGCGTCTCATTTTTCTAGGAAACCTTTTGTGCCAAGATTTAAATGCTTTTTCAGTACGTTTTGGATCACCGATTATAAAGGTTCCAACAACAAAATATTCTTCATTGTTGTGTTTAGTAAATTGTCCACTTTCATCTAAAAATATGTAGGCCATATTATCTTTATATTAATTCTTCTTAATTTAATTGTCAAAAAGAAGATTTTACAATATAATATAGATAATATAATTAATATTTAAAATATGACTATTACATTTAAAAGTGTATTGGCTTGGGTCTTGATATTCTTTGG
>JAQUWR010000021.1 GCA_028692745.1 Minisyncoccota bacterium | reverse complement strand
GATCCCCTCTATTTTGTTGTTTATCTCAATCATTTTATCATAATCTCTTTCTGTCTTATCGTTCTTAGAGTCCAATTGATTATATTGGTCAACTAATTCTAATGCCTTAATATCCCACTCATTTAATAATTGTTCTTTTTCTCCATTACTTTCTATGTTTGATTCACTCTCTAATCTCATGGAATATTATTAAATAAAAAAAGGCTAAATATTTGAATTTAACCAGTTCCTTATATCTTGTTTTTCTCTAAAACCAACAAAACTACTTTTAATTTCTCCTTTTGAAAACAAAACAACAGTGGGAATTCTATCAACTTCAAATTCATTAGCTGTAACTGGATTCTCATCAATGTTCATTTTATATACAGAAATCTTATCTTTGTACTCTTCTTGTATTTGTTCAATTATTGGAGAAAGCATCTTACAAGGAGGACACCATTCAGTATAGAAATCAACTAAAACTGGTTTTTCTCCATTTATTATTTCTTTAAAATTATTGTCTGTTATTTTTTCCATATGCTTTTCTTTTTAAGTAAGCTAACATAAATTAAAGGCGAAATAAAGATTAAAATATAAGCAAACCAAAAATAAATATAATTAAAGGTTTGATCAACAAATTTTACAGTTACAAAATAATCAAAAAATAATACAATAGTTAACCAAATAATAGAATAAATAGCTGCTTGCTTAATATTTTTCACTTTTAAATAATTAATAAACAAAACTGCTATTATCCCTGAAAGTAAAGGTATTAAAAATTTAATTAAATCGTATTGATTATATATTCCTGAAGATAAAAACATAAGATCAAACATTATTGCCCAAAGTAAAAAACCAGAGATTAATGCCTTTAAAAATGTTTTCATGCTTACCTTTTATTATTATACTACTATTATACCTTTTTTAAAAAATAAGGCAAGAAAAAATGAGCTTATTGCTCATTATTATTTTCTTTTTTCTTTTTAGCCCTTACTGAGATTCCTTTCTTTTCTATCCTTTCTTCTAGCCAAGGATTAATTCCTTTGTTTTCGATTTTTTTAAATCCCTTCAATACTATCGGCATTAAAGCCCTAATCACCTCCTTTTCATCCATTTTTCCATCTAATCTGATTTCAAAACCATTAATTTCTCCTTTTTCGAATGCTTTAAATACATCTTTATAGCAACCAATAAATGGCCGCAATACCATATTCTCCCACATTCTATTGAGAAATTCTATTACATTGTGACAGTCGCGACAAGCTAAAGCTATTCTTTCATTTTCTCCGTAAACAGCCCTTTTATAAATATGATGTTCTGTTATTTGTATGTTTTCCCGTCCACAATAAGGACAGGTTCCGATTTTATATGTTTGGCCATTATTCTCATTACCATTACTACTGCCATTGCTATTCTTTTTCTTTCTTCTGCCCAAATAATCACCCGTCTTTAAATTTAAAATTGCCACCTACATTATATCAATATTTTAAAATTGTGCAAATCTAACCATTGCTTTAAAGATTTTAATAAATTTTCTTTTTCATATTTTGGTTTTGGTAAAACTTTCCAATCTCCAAACTTACTTGGTTCTTGTTCTTGTCTTCCACTTCCTAAAAAATAATCATTAAACTTAAAACTATTACCAATTATTTTATCACTTAATTTTACCCATACAGCTGGTATTCCATATGCTTCTGCAATAATTATACCATGAAGAGAACTCGAAACAATCATATCACATGAACAAATCCTATCTATTGTTTCTAGTGGATCACTTTTAACATCTATCATGTACTTTCCTTTTAATCTTTCATTGTCAACATCAACATAGTGTGGTACAAAACCTATTTCATGTCTTTCTTGTGGTTTAGGAGTATAAACATCTGGCATTAATATTGCTGGATCTCCAAAAATATCTGGAACCTCACAATTCTTAAGCTTTTCTTTTGTCTTGGGACCCCTAACAGCTAAAACTTTTAATCCTTTTGGTGCTTGAAAATCATTATCACTCATTACTCCTGATCCCCAAACTACATCATTTTCTTTTGATACAAATATAACACTTCCAATGGCTAGTAATTTTTCTTTGTCATCTTCGCTTGCTTTCTCAAACAAAACACCAAGCCTTTCAAAAAGTATTGGTGTCAACATGTCTCCAAAGTTTCTATCTTGATTAAGCCAATATAATTTTATTTTATTCATTAACTTCTTTTTTAATCTCTTCGAATTCGTTTTCTACTTTTTTTAGTCTTTTTTTCAAATCTTTAATTATCTCCATTCCTTCTTTAACTTTTTTTAAACCTAATTCAACATCAAGGTCTTCTTGATTTTCAAACCATTCAATAATTTGATTAAGTTTTTTAAGATTTTGATTTAAGTTTTCTTGTTTCATTTAAGCTTGACAAATAATTAATTAAATTATACCATAATTACAGAATCACCACTAAAGAACACCTCTTCAGGTTCTGTCCTTGAGCGGTGTTTTTTGATACTTTAATTTAGATGTTAAATTATCTAAAAAAACTATTTTACTTTTTGCTGCTTTTCTTAAAAGGATTGAACATTTTTCTTTATTGGGACTAATAACCATTTTCAGTTTTTTATTTAAAAAAAGATAATCAACTAAACAGTAAAAATCTCCATCACTAGTAATTATAATTGCTTTATCGTAAACATCAATATCTATCATTACTTGTAAAACTAAGTTTGCATCAACATTTCCCTTGGCTTTTCCTTCTCCATCCTTCATAACTGATTTAAAAATAAGAATATAGCCTATTTCTTGAAGTACTTTATATAAATTTTGATTCTCTGGTAAATAACCAATAAACATGTATGCTTTTTGCACGCCGTATTTTTCTTTAAGATATATTCTAAATTTTTTATAATCTAACTTCCAGCCAAGCCTCTCAATGCCAAGATGTAAGTTTTGACTGTCAATAAAAGCAAAATTTTTCTCTTTATTTATCATAAATTATTCTTGCGCAATCCTTTTGTTTTTACTTCTGTATTTATTATACCATCGACTACCTGCAAGTCAATCAAATCATTTTCTTTAACTGAATTAATTGACTTAATAATTTTTCCTGATTTTCTAATAATTGAATAACCTAAAGATAGGTTTCTCTCTGGGTTATTATTACTAATAATATTTTCTGCATTATTAATAACTGCTTTTAAATTATTAATCCTGTTTTCAATAATCCTTGGTAATGTTTCTTTGATTTTATACTCCAACAAATTAACTTTTTCAAAGAAAGAAGAAAGAAAAGAAAAAATTGTTGTTTCTTTTTCTTTAATTTCCCATTCTAATCTTTGCCAAGAATTATTTAATAAATTAGCTGCTGCTGTAGGAGTTGAAACCATTTTATCAGCCATTAAAGCTAACAATGGAACATCTTTATCATGCCCAAGAGCTACAATTACTGGAATAGATAATTTAGAGACCTCCCTTATTAAAACCTCATTATTAAAGGCTAAAAACGACTCTAAAGAGCCCCCTCCCCTCATTATGACCAAACAATCAAGTTCTTGTTTTTTAATGGTTTTAAGGGCATTTAATAGGTCTTTAACAGCTTCAATGCCTTCTACCCTAGAATCCACTAATTTTATCTTAAAACCATAACATCCTAAATTATTAAGAAAATCATTAATAACAGCTCCCTCTTTAGAAGTAATTATGCCGATCCTACAAGGATAATCAGGAATCATTTTTTTTCTAGACTCTTCAAATAATCCTTCTTTCTCTAATTTATTCTTTAATTCTTCGTATTGTTTTTTTAATTGCCCTTCCCCCATTAATTCAACAGAAGAACATTTAAAATTAATTCTCCCTGTTGGCTTATATATATCAGCATAACCAAATACTTTTACTTCAAGTCCTTCTTTTAATTCTACTCCACAAAAACGATAAACAGAACTCCATATCACACAACTAAGAACACTTCCATCTTTTTTATCTTTTAAAGAAAAATACACATGACCTGATGAAGCTCTTTTAAGTTCAGTAACTTCTCCAGCTATTTTTGTTTTACACGAAGAAAGAAGCGTATTTAATATATCTAAATACGCTGAAACTGAAAAAGTGTTTTTTTCTAATGTTTCTCTCAAAAATGACTTATTTTCTTTCATATTTTTCGGTATTGACAAATATTAAAAAAGGGTTAAAATAAGATTGTAAGCTTAAGGCTTGCCTGATTTTAATCGAAATACACTCTCTCGGGGGTGTATTTTTGAATTATATTAAAAACTCTTTCTTTCTAATCTATAGTCAAAATCTTCTACATAAAATATTCTTTTTATTATTCCGTCACTCAATCCATCTAATAATTCTTTGCCAATATAATTTCTTGCACAAAAAACATAATTTTCTTTATTGTGATTTTGTTTTAAATATTTTAATATGTGCGCCATATCTCCATCTCCAGAGAATAAAACAACTCTGTCATAGTTATTTTTCTCTATTAGCATGTCTACTGCCATCTCTATATCTAGATTACATTTTTTAACATATCCTGTTTTATAATTACTATCAACTATATACTTAACTTTTTTTGTTATGATTTCAAAATCATTCATCCTAGCTTTATTCATTATAGTACTACACCAAGGTGTCATTATTAAAACTTTTTCATTTTTTCCATAATCTGAACCATAATAAAAACGCCTTAAAAATTTAGCGCCCCTAGAAATATTTTTAATTAAATTACTTAGTTCTTTTATTCCTATTTTCCAACCTAAACCCTCTTCCCATTTTTGAACATTACCATAATCAACAACAGTTAATGTTCTATTACTCACTAATTTAAATTTCTCTAAACAAATTTTTATTTCTTCGTGAGTCATGATTATATTTTTTCTTTTTCGTGCTTCATTTTAGCCATAACTGCATTCTTTCTGTAATTACAATAATCACAATCAGGATTCATTTCAGGAATATTATCATTCATTAAACACTCTTTAATGTCAAATAATGTTTTTTCAATCCAAGACGTATCTCCTTTGTATGGAATTACTTTAATATCAAATTCTAGTTTTTTATCAAAATATGGTTTTCCTGCATCTCCATTACAATAAACAAAATATCCTACTGGAGAAACCTTAAATCCATTTTGTTTAAATAACCATTGATATATTTCCATTTGTCTTTTATATCCTTTTTGCCATTCAGCATCTAAATTTACTTCACTCTCTTTTGAGGTCGCCTTATAATCAACAATAATTAATTCTCCCTCAGGATTAATCCAAACATCATCAATTGCTCCAGTAATTAATAAATTAGTTGGTTCATGTAAATACTCAATTCCTTTAAAAGTATTTCTCCATGTATCCATTCTCTCATCTTGATAAGGAATAGCATCAACACCAAATTCTTTAATTAAAGGATGTGGGGTTTTTTCTTTTCTATGTAAATCAAATTCTTTTTTTAACAAAGAATCAACCGCACTATTTAAAGTAAAAGGAAAACCAGGGGGTCTTCCCACCCTTAATCTTCTGTCAAGATAAAAACACTGTGGACAATCCATAAACAAATCAATCTTTGATCTGCTTAGTTTAAAAGATTTATCTGATTGAGGATCAAATATATTATTTGATTTTTTGTAATATTGAGACATAAAAATAATAATATGATTATATGATCACATTAACACAAAAAATACAAAAAACAAAGAATCAACTAATTAATGTTCCAAAATCCTCTCCCTTTAATGCTTTAGATACTTTGTCTAAATTCTTAACATTAAAAACAATGATTGGTTTTTTCTCGTCCCAACACAATGCAAAAGCAGTAGCATCCATTACTTTTAATTTCTTATCAATTGCTTCTTTGTAGCTTACTTTTTTATACATCTTTGCATCATTAAATTCATCAGGGTCTTTATCATAAACACCATCAACATTGGTTGCTTTTAAAATTAAATCTGCATCTAATTCACAAGCTCTTAAAGCAGCAGCTGAATCAGTAGTAAAAAATGGATTTCCTGTTCCTCC
>JAQUWR010000020.1 GCA_028692745.1 Minisyncoccota bacterium | reverse complement strand
TCAGAAGAATCAACTTCATGAAAAGATCCATCATATAATACAACTTTCATATCAATAATTGGATATCCAGCAACAACACCTTTTGACATTGCTTCTTTAATTCCTTTTTCAACAGCAGGAATATATTCTCTAGGAATAGCTCCACCCTTAATTTCATTAATAAATTCAAATCCTTCTCCTCTTTTCTTTGGCTCAACTTTAATCTTAACATGACCATATTGACCTCTTCCACCACTTTGCTTAACATATTTTGATTCTGCTTCTGATGGTATTTCAATTGTTTCTTTATAAGAAACCTGTGGTCTGCCAACATTAGTTTCAATATTAAATTCTCTTTTTAAACGATCAACAATAATGTCTAAATGTAATTCTCCCATTCCCCAAAGAATTGTTTCTCCTGTTTCTTGGTTTGTTTCCATTCTAAAGGTTGGATCCTCTTCTTGAAGTTTTTTTAAAGAAATTGCCATTTTTTCTTGATCTGCTTTTGCTTTTGGTTCAATTTCAATCGAAATAACTGGCTCTGGGAAAACAATCTTTTCTAAAACAACTGGTGCTTTTTCATCGCACAAAGTATGTCCTGTTGATGTTTTCTTTAAACCAACAACAGCAACAATATCTCCTGCATATACATCTTCTACTTCTTCTCTTTCATTAGAATGCATTCTTAAAATTCTACCAATTCTTTCTTTTTCTCCGCTTACAGTATTAAGCAAATATCCTCCTTTTTTAAATTGTCCTGAATAAGCACGTAAATATGTTAAAGTTCCCACAAAAGGATCTGTGGCAACCTTAAATGCTAAAGCTGCAAATGGTTCATTGTCATCTGGTTTTTTTTCTATTTTAATGTCTTCATTATTAGGATCTGTTCCAATAACAGGAGGAACCTCAGCTGGACTAGGTAAATAATATACTACTGCATCAAGCATTAATTGCACTCCTTTATTTTTCAATGAAGATCCACAAAGAACTGGAATTAATTTATAATCAATGGTTGCTTTTCTTAAAACGCTCCTTATTTCAGCAACACTAATTTCTTGACCTTCTAAATATTTATTCATCAATGCTTCGTCTTCAGCAACAATTTTTTCTAACATTTTTCCTCTCCACTCATTAGCTTTTTCTTTTAATTCTTCTGGAATTTCTGTTTTTACAACATCCTTGCCCATTTCTCCTTCAAAATTAATTAACTTCATTTCAATTAAATCAATTATAGAAGAAAAATTAGCTTCTTCTCCAACAGCAAATTGTATAGCCACAGCATTTTTAGTTAATTTGTTCCAAATTGATTCTAAACTTTTTTCAAATGAAGCACCCATTCTGTCCAACTTGTTAATAAAACAAACCCTAGGAACATGATATTTGTCAGCCTGCCTCCATACTGTTTCTGATTGAGCCTCTACTCCAGCCACTCCATCAAAAACAACTACTGCTCCATCTAAAACTCTTAAACTTCTTTGTACTTCAGCAGTAAAATCAATATGACCAGGAGTATCAATAATATTTATTCTATGTTCATTGCTTTTGTCTTTTTTCAAATAATCTCCAGGAGACCAAAAACAAGTTGTAGCTGCAGAAGTAATAGTAATCCCTCTTTTTCTTTCTTGTTCCATCCAATCCATTACAGCCGCTCCTTCATGAACTTCTCCAATTTTATGAGAAATTCCTGTGTAAAACAAAACACGCTCAGAAGTTGTTGTTTTTCCAGCGTCAATGTGCGCAATAATTCCAATATTTCTATATTTTTCTATAGGATATACTCTAGACATATTTTTTTACCAAGCAAAATGAGCAAAAGCTCTGTTAGCTTCAGCCATTTTGTGGACGTTTTCTTTTTTCTTTACTGAGGCTCCTTTATTTTCTGAAGCTTCTATTAATTCATCTGCTAACTTTTCTTTCATTGCCTTTCCTTTTCTTGAGCGAGAATGAGTAATAATCCATTTCATTGCTAAACTCAATCTTCTTCCTCCTTTAACCTCCATTGGGACTTGATAGGTTGCTCCTCCTACTCTTTTTGGTTTAACCTCTAAAACAGGAGAAACGTTTTGAATGGCTAATTTAAAAACTTCTAATGGATCTTGTTTTGTTCTTTCCCTAACAATATCAAAAGCACCATAAACTATTTTTTGGGATATTGTTTTTTTCCCTTCTTGCATTATCTGATTAATAAACTTAGAAACCATTATATCATTATAGATAATGTCAGGATAAATTGTTTTCTTTTTAAAACTTGCTGCCATATTTTTTATTTCGGCTTTTTAGTGCCATACTTACTTCTTTCTTTTTTCCTACCTTCAACTCCACCACAGTCATAAACACCTCTGACAATGTGATATCTTACTCCAGGTAAATCTTTTACTCTTCCACCTCTAATTAAAACAATAGAGTGCTCTTGAATATTGTGTCCTTCTCCAGGAATATATGCTGTTACCTCCATACCATTACTCATCTTAACTCTAGCTACTTTTCTCAATGCTGAGTTAGGCTTTTTAGGGGTAGTTGTAAACACCTTTAAACAAACACCTTTTTTGAATGGAGAATTATAGTCCTTTGGTCTGTTTTTTAAAGGATTAAAACCAAAAATCAAACCAGGTGCCTTGCTTTTCTTTTCCACTGTTTTCCTTTTCTTTTTTATTAATTGATGAATTGTTGGCATAATTTAAAATAAAAAACAAATTAAGCATTTGCTTGTAGAATAAAAATATCAGATAAAAGCTAAAATGTCAAATTTTAAAGGCAGGATAAAAATATCCTGCCCCTAATACTTCTAAATATTATTTATTTTGATCCTAATGAATCGTTTAATAAGGAAACTCTTTCATTATATTCATCATTTGTAATCTCTCCTTTTGCTAATAAATTATTTAACCCAGAAAAATATTGTCTTTGCACCTCAAATACTGTAACTGCTTCGTTAAATATTATAGCATCATCTATATAACCATTGAAACCATTGGCAATAGTGTTTGAACCAGTAGTAGTATAAGCACCAAGACTAATTGGTCTATTGTCAGAATCGTTTAAACTTGTCATTGCTCCATCCAATGTTGGTGTTGGGCTAATATTTAATCCATCTACATATAAATTCAAAGTATTAACATTATAGGTAAATCCTACATAGTGCCACTTATTATCAAAAACTGTTTCGGTCGAGGTATATGTTTTAGCTGCGCCCGCACCAGTAGAATTACCTAATTGAACATTAAATCCTGTCGTGGTTGTTGCAATCATCCATGTCTTATAATAATTAGTTGCTGTTGTATTCCATTGACCAAAAACACCCCTATCATTGGTTTGCGTTGAACCTTTAATCCAAATAAAAGCAGACATTTTTGTTCCCAATGCCAAGCTTGAATTATCTGCAACAGTAATGAATTGTGTTGTTCCATTAAAACTAAGACATTTTCCGAGCGCGCAAGAAGAACTTGCTACTACTGTTGGACCAGCTGTTGTCGCTCCATTATTTGAACCCCAAGAATCTAAAAGATCTGGATCAGCTAAAGCAGGATCACCGGCATCAGTTGTTCCTTCAAATTTCCACTCAGAAACAATACTGATCAAACCAGAGTTTCTTAAACCATTAGCCCATACTTGCACTCTGGCTGTATCAGCCTTAGAAGATAAAGAACTCATACCAACAATAATAAAAGATGAAAGAATTCCAACAATCACGATTACGACTAAAATTTCAATTAAAGTAAATGATTCTATTTTTTTGTTAATCATATTTTTTATTAATTTTTATTATTTTCTAAATATTGAATTTTTGCTTTTAATTGTAGGGCCTCTTCTTGCACCTTCATGATGTTGTTTTCCAGCGCATCTATTCTTTTAACTTGATAGTCAAACAAAAGGCAAAAAGAATAACTAATTAAAATACCTGCAATTATAACAAGTATAATTTCAAGCATGCTATGATTTTCTTGCTTCATGTCTATTGTTTTATTATTATATTTTTATTTTACTCTGAAATTATTTTATAGTCAACGTCTAAAATGTTTTTATAAATAAAAAAGAGGTAAACCTCTTTATTAATATTTTAGTTTTCTCGTTAATCCTGGATTTCTGTTCTCCTCTTCTCTTAATATTTTATCTGCTTCTTGAAGGCGACCATGATAAACATGAAGCGAATAACTAATATCAATCAATCTTCCAATTCTACAATTGTTTGGAATCAACACTTCTTTGTTTATCATTCTAACTGCGCCAACTTCGTTGCCAGGCAAAGCATCAAAACAATCTCTTGACCTCCAAAGAAAACGCATGTCAACGATTCCTGAACCACAATATCTTATCCATACCTGTTGAAAACATGGTGGTGAATCATTGTCAGCGTCAATTATTGGATTCCAAGTGATTGCAAGGTCTCGATTTGAAGCAATTCCAGAATCAATTGATTTTTTGAGTTTTTTTCTTAAAAAATCAAGCTGATCTGTATATGTGTCGATAAGTCTTTCAATATACAAATATGTAAATCTTTTAGGACTATCTAAGGGAAGTTTTTTGTATTCTTTGTACCAATCCCTATCAAACTCATCAACATATCCCTGCATTGCTCCTTTTTTTAGGCCATAAGCAGGATGAATATCTTCATTTTCAATCTGTTCAAGGGCTTTACCTTCAAAAATTATTACTTGAGATGTGTCTCTTGCTTTTTTAGGTTCTTTTTCTGAGCCAAAAACAATGTCTACACCATGATTAATAATATTATAAAGAGCCGCAATCCAAGAATCATGGAAATCAAGATCCTCTACAGTAAAGTGTGGTGCTATGTTCATTTTTACCTCCAGCTCATTTCAATGAACTATTTTGAAATTACTATATAAAAAGAATTAAATCAAGGGTAAGCCAACAATTAAATAATATATTTTTTGAGAGATATTAAAAATAATTCCTGTTCCAAAAAAAATAAAAAGTAAAAGTATAAAAATGCCAAATTGGCTTAAAAAAATCTTCAAAGATTGAAATTTGTCTCCCAATAACTCAAAAAGAATATGTGAGCCGTCTAAGGGAGGAATTGGCATTAAATTAAAAACAGCAAGTATTATGTTATAAAAAATAACTATTTGTAAAAAATAATAAAAACTAGGATTAAGTATTGGAAGCCTAATAATTAAACCAAAAATAACTGCTATTAATAAATTAGCTGCTGGTCCTGCTAAAGACACCTTTAGTTCTGCCCATTTTTTATTAGATATAGCATAAAAATCAACTGGCACTGGTTTTGCCCATCCAAATACTGGTCCCCCTGTCCATATTAATAATAAAGGAACAAGAAAAGACCCAACTGGATCTAAATGATTTAAAGGATTTAAACTTAATCTATTGTTTTCTTTAGCCGTAGGATCTCCTAAATAATAGGCAACGCTTCCGTGAGCAATTTCATGAATTATTATTGAGAATAAAATAACCGCTAAACTAATAATTGTAATTAATAAACTCATATGTTAAATATATATCATAATTCAAAAAGACTTGCAATTATTTATTTTTTTGCTATTATACAATACATATGGAAAAAGAATGTACAATTTGTGGTAAATCTTCATCAATGGGAAGACAATACAAGAAATTAATTTCTAGGTATAATCCTTCTCCTAAAACAAGAAAATACCCTAATCTTCAATGGTTAACTATCCCATCAGAAACCACTAAAAAGAAATATAAAGACTTTGCTGGAAAAAGGGTTTTAGCTTGCGCAAAATGTATTAAAGCCTTAGGAAAGAAATAATTTCCTATCGGGCTGTAGTATAACGGAATTATTTGCGCATGGGGTGCGTAAGACCTGGGTTCAATTCCCAGCAGCCCGACCAGTAATTTAAACACTGCAACTAAGGCAGTGTTTTATATTTAACTTCATCATTAATCTTGATTCCATATTTTGAAACAGTTCCTGCTTTTAATTCAATAACCTTATCTATAGGATAAACAGAATTCATTCTTGTGATTTCTTCATTTGTATATATTGGAACATTTTCAGAAATATTAACTATTTTATTTCCATTAACCCATAAAATATCTATAGGAAATTGCATGTCTTTCATCCAAAAA
>JAQUWR010000019.1 GCA_028692745.1 Minisyncoccota bacterium | reverse complement strand
AATTAGGGCTTGACAGAATTATTGTACTATGTTATGATATATTTGTAAAGATAAAGAAAGAAAAGATAAAAATAAAGAAAGACCTTGTTGTTTATAAAGAAATTAGGGTGTGGATAACTTCCACTTGACAAAAAAAGGTATCATGTTATAGTATAGTTGTTAAGGTAAAGATATTTAAAAATCAAATAGTTTCCGGCAATGCAAGGAGAGAGGCATTACCAATAACACTTTTGATCCATTAAGGGGTAATAAGTGTTGCGGTACTCTTCCCATGCAGTATCACAACATTTGTTACCCCTTTTGTTTTGAAAGAAAGTTATGGAAATGAGCTAAAGTAATACAATCCTCGTTTCCATCACCTTCTTCCAGAACTCATCTGGAAGCGGCAGCGGGGAGACTTGCCGAACAGCATCCTGATATGGTTTACAGGATCCTGAATCTCCCTTCTATTTTAATAAATTACGAAAGAAAGTTATGGAAATGAGCTAAAGTAATACAATCCTCGTTTCCATCACCTTCTTTCGCAAGAAAGAAGAATAGTTCATTATTTATTAGGGATATGTTTAAAACATATTCAAAGGAACAAAGACAGTTATGGTGACTGTTGGCGGTCCTAAAGCATTAAAGACCAATTAATGCCTGTCCGGCAGATTAGGTTTAGGCGACAAGAATTCGGAGAGAGTTATGGCCTAAGTCTAAAGCCGTTTAACGTTCTTCTAGTAAGGAGATCGTCTGGAAAAGAAGTCTAACCCTCTTCGTTTCCAGGAACCTCCTTACAAGATAGGGAGTGGAAGTAAGTTGTACATTTCAAAATGTTCCAGGCAGCAATGTGGATGTAAATATTATTTCTACATTGCTGCTCGGAATCAAAAATCCAAGCACGCATCGTGTTTACCCGTTACTAGCAGGGTTTGGAAGTTCCTAATTTCAACAGTTTACCCCTTCTGTAAAAAGGGGAGGATGTGAGAAAATGGCTAAATTCAGCTATCACGACTGCACCCCCACAGTGCAGGAGATTGAGGAGAAGGTCGAACAAAATGGCGGAAGCCTGATGGGTTTCGGGGGATCATTCTGTTGCCCCGGAAAATACACTCCCCAAGTCGGAGGCTGGGAAATCCGCCTCGTAGACAAGAGAGGATGCGGAAACGAGGGGTTATTTGTCGCTATTGCGACAACCCCGGAAACATATGCAGCCCAAATGGCCGCAACCAAAAAAATCCTCCGCAAAATGGCAGACAAGGAGGAGGAAAGGAACCCCGAGTTCCTTGAGACCAACAGAGGTGACATTGGATGCGAGGTCATCCCCCTGATCTTCTCCCAGTTATTATGGAAGAGGAGAAAGGGAACATTCCTTTTCTCCGACGAAAAGTGGCTGTATTTCAGCCACAGCAACGGGAACTATCTCCGAGTCGGAGACGACCGAGAGAGAATCTGGGTAAAAAAGGTTAAGGGTTGAAAACGAAGTTCTGTGAGTCTTCGGTAAAAAACTCCTAGGGTAAGCGGGTGTGAAGAGGACTCGCTATATAAAACTTCCTCTTCAAATTGCTTCCTCGGATGTGTGTCCGAGCTGATGAGTCCAAAAGGACGAAAAGCAAAAAGTGGTTCATTTTTAAAATGTTCCAGGCAGCAATGTGGATGCAAGGGATTGTTTCTACTCTGTTGCTTGGAAATAGAAATTCCAGCAGCAAGATTAAAAAGTATCATCTAAAAGGAGGAAAGAAAAATGTGTTTTTTCGATGATGAGTATTATGATGATCGAGAACAGTATAAACGTTGGTATGGCTCTCTGGATGACCCTATCCAGGATTTAGTCCTCAATGACATACAAACATTTGAAGAGGGGATGGAAAAGATTCTTAATTCTGCAACATTAAAGAATGATGCGAATAAAAGAATTAAGGCTTGGGTGTGGCTAATTCGATTTAGCCAAAGAGGTGAGCTTTATCGTGGTAAAAAAATTTATCCTTATCTCGAAGGATTCCACGTTTTTGTCAATTTAAACGTGGAAAAAGATGATGCCGTTTTTATGGCAGTAGAAAAAATCCTTGAGCATGAAGATTGGATTCAATTTGATCCACGTATTTAACACCAATCTCTGGGGATTTCGTAAGTTCGGAGTTTTTATAGGAAAACTTCGTTAAAAAAATCTCCTTCTTTTTTCCGAGTTCATTATGTAAATAGTGAATTCAGAATTGAGAATAGATAGTCGTACATTTCAAAATGTTCTGGGTAGCAATCTGCAGATTTAAGTCTCTAGATTGCTGCTCGGAACTAAAAAACGAGCGCACATTATGCTTACCCGTTACAGCAGGGTTTGAAAATTTATTTTCAACAGTTAACCCCTTCTGTAAAAAGGGGAGGTTGTGAAAGAAATGGTAGCACTAAAAATGCTGAACCTAACTCAGCACGCAGCTACCCCAGAGCAGAAGCTCGTAGGGGTCGTAGAGATTCCAGAATATCTCAAGAAAGAGCTTATTGAACTCATTACTTTTGAGGAAGTTCCTTCTCCGGCAAACATGGAAGATCGGGCAATAAAAATTGCTCAGCTCTATGAAAGAGCACGTAGCATTCTGTCTCAAGACGGAATGGTGCCAATCGGTTCCTTCGCAATGGTTGGCGGAGCACCTTACTTCCAGGTTTTTCTGGAAAAAGCTCTTCGTGACATCAACGTTGAACCGCTCCATGCTTTTTCGAAACGGGAGAGTGTCGATCAGCCACAAGCTGATGGCACTACAAAAAAGATGGTAGTTTTCCGCCACGCCGGATTCGTAACAACGAGCCCGAAAGTATTCGACAGGGCATAAGTTCGGAGTTAACTTTATAAGGAGAGCTTCGTTAAAATGTATAAACATCAAAAATCTCCTTCTTTTTTCCGAGTTCATTTTAGAAATAAAGTGGATTCAGAATTGAGAATAGTTAGCAGTGATCCGTAAAGCAGGAGAGGTATTGAAAATATTATTATACCTCTCTCCGAGTAATATAATTCAAACCCCTCGCTAAATGCTTTACGGTTCTCTGCTAACCAAGAAAATATTTAAAAGACCATCTTAGTCTGAGATGGTTTTCTTTTTTTAAAAAAAGTGATATAATAATTTTAGTTAAAATAAATAATTTAAATTATTAAAAAAATATGGATTTTGAAAAAATGCCAATGGCAGAAAAAGAAGAAAATACTCTATCTCAAGAAAAAGAAAAAGTAAATTTTGAGGATATAGAAAATGATAGGGAAACGATAAAACAAAAACAGGAAGAAATAGCATCGCTAAAAGATAATTTATCAGAAAAAATAGTAAAATATATAAAGCAAAAAGAAAAAGAAGGATGGAAACGTTTTTATTTTGAATCTTATGAGGGAGAGGAAGGAGATTTTTGTGAAATTTATTTATTTGACCCTAGTGTAAATTTTTCTCAATGGAATGAAAAAACTTTTAATGATAATAAATGGGAAGATTATGAAGAAAGAGAAACTTCAAAATTTTATGATTGGTTAGAAACTTTAGATAATGATAAATATTCATCTTTTCAAGAAAATGAGATTAAAAATCAATATGATGATTTTATTCTCAAGCCATTAAATAGTCCAGAAGAATCTTAATTTTTTAAAGATTATTTCAATAAAGCTTTATTTTTAATTGTTATAACTAATGTCTTTTGACACTTTCTATATTGAATAATTCTAGCATTTCTAGCGGAGTTTTTCCACTAAGACCACAATGTTCTAAATTGTTATACTCCTCATTCCACGCTCGTATCTTCTTTTCCAAATCATGAATATCTTTAAAAATATTTACATCATAAAAGCGCTGGTCTTCTCTGTGGCTTCTTTCCACTCTGCCATTCTGAGCAGGCTTACCCGGGATCAACCAAGTAATGAACAATCCTATTCTCAGAACAAAACACATCTAAGGGGTGCATTGTTTTGACAGTCATGTCACTTCTTTTATTTGTTCCCACATAGTAATTGGTGAAAGTAGAATGATTATCTGTTTTTATCCCCGTTATTTCGTATCCAAATCTATCAATGACATCTTTCAAGAATTCTACAGAGTGAAACGCTGACTGTTCGTCAAAAATGCGCAAATATCTCCATCTCGAAGCAGTATCAATTGCTGTATACTGAAAGTATTCCATATTATTCAACGTTCCTGGCACATACTTAACATCTATCTCTACTAATTCTCCTGGCTTCCTCTCTGCTCTTATATACTTGTATTTTATTCTTTTAACTCTGTATTTTCTAACCATGCCCTCATCCTTCAGTATTTTGCCAATTGTACTTAAAGAAATATTTAAATCTTGCTTTAATAGTTTCCAATGAAGCTTTTGAGTACAGAGCTTAATTTCTTTTCTTAATTCAATTACTCTTTCTTTAATTCTAATCGGTGTTTCATTGGGGCAGGACTTGGATCTGGTTGATTTTGGTTCTAATCCCTCTGTGCCTCTTTCTTTAAATGCTTTTAACCATCTTTTAATACTGCTCTCACTGTAGGGACAAACCTTAAGAAGATCAACAATCTTTAACTCCTTTTTAATTACCGGACTTATCCACCTTAATCTTTCTTCTTTTATGTTTTTTGCCATTTTAATACTCATTAATTGATTATATCCTAAAAGTGTCAAAAGTCCTTAGGCATTACCAAAAAACATTGACATAATAAATTATTTATTATATAAAACAATAACCCAAAGGAGGGTTTAGATGTTTAAAAAATTAATCAATCCATTCGAAAAATCTCAACCAAAAATTAAAAAACCATTAATCGCCATACCAAGATTTCCTTGTCCGTTTTATGGATTTTTTGATGCTTTTGGTATTACCTACATGGACCAACGTGGCAACCACTGTCCATTAATTGGTCATATCTGTAAAATGGAAGATAATCTTTCTGGCCCAGACTGGCGTAAATGCTTATTTAATTGCCCGGAAAACAAAAAAACCATTGATCAAATTATTGATAGACACAGCATTGCACCAGATGAATTCTGGCCCGAAGGTCAATCCTCATGGAAAGGAATACCTTTCAAATCATGGATGGATTATGTAATGGATCCGGAGACTCCCAGGCCTGTTACATCAAAAATGTCAGAGACCACAGCTGAAGCTGAAAACAATCATTAAAATAATGCATTGAAAAGGTCTCTTTTTTTATACTAATTTACTTTTTAACCTAAATAACTATTATTGACTGTAATTTTTAAATTTGTTATCATTATCCAAAGAATAAAAAAATTATTTTATGTCAAAAGAAAACTTTGAAGAACAAATATTCAATAAAGAAAGAGAAGAAAACCCTGAATGGTTCAAAAAAGGGTACCGCATTTTAGCTAGTTGGTATCATCCAGACAATAAATTAACTGGAGATTCTGAAAAAATGAAATTAATTAATATTGCTCGAGACAACCAAAATAAACAAGAATTGCTAAAAGAATTAAAAAATCTAAGCACTATATTGGGCGAAAAAGAAAAAATGGAAAGAGAACTTTTAACAAAAGATTTTGATGCGCCTCATGAAAATGTTTTTAATAATAATCTTGAAGAAAAAACTGATTCAGAAATTGAAGAATTTTTAACAGAAAGATTTTCTGGAATAGTAGAAAAACCAAAAGAAAATGATGATGGAGAATATTTTGATAGATATCCTTCTTTTCCTGAACAAAAAGAAACAAAAAAAGAAAATATTATTAATCTAGAAGAATCTTTTGATAGGCCATCTACTTTACCTAAAATAGAAGAAGAAAAAAAAGATTTATTCGAAGAATCTTTTGATAGGCCATCTACTTTACCTAAAATAGAAGAAAAAGATTAGTTTAAATATGATAAATTATTATATATTTGACCCAATTCAATTCAAAGAATTTGGTTTTGAGTTTTACAAAGGTTCTGATTTTCATTACCGCTACCAATCAACTAAAAAACTATTTCGTAAAACAACATATATTCCTTTTGGCCCTAATTGTAAAACAAAACAAGGGTTTTTAAATTTCCTTGATCATATTAAGGGAAGAACAATAATTGATTTACCAATGATATATTGTGATGAAACAAAAAAAGAAGTAATTAACCTTCTTAATGAAAAAGGATTTAAAAAAACAGCATATATTCACCAAGACGAAGAAACTATTATTATTAATAAAGAAGATTTTAAAATAGACAGCAAACTAAGAAATAAAATTAATCGTGGCCACAATTTATCTAATACAATTATTAAAAACTCCTTAGACGAAAAAGAATTAAAAGACCTATATCAAATATATTTGCTTTCTAGTAAAAGAATTGGGTTTA
>JAQUWR010000006.1:22287-32823 GCA_028692745.1 Minisyncoccota bacterium | reverse complement strand
GAAATATTAGTTGTTATTGTTGTAATTGGAATTCTTTCTAGTTTTATTCTTGTGGGAATGAGTTCAATTACAAATGATGCTAGGATTGCTAAAGTAAAAGCATTTGCTAATTCAGTAAGAAATTCATTATTAACTAGTATTATTTTTGAATGGAAGTTAAATAATAATACTAATGATTCTTGGAATCAAAATAATGGAACAATAGGAGGAACCCCAACACCAATTAGTGATTGTATCGAAGGTTCTTGTTATACGCTTAATGGTTCTTCTGATTATGTGTATATTGCTGACAATGATTCTCTTTTTGATTTTCAAACAACAATGACAGCTTTTCTATGGATAAGAAGTTCTACTCAACAAGACAGCAGGGGATTATTAACACAATTTAATTATGGAGTAGGCGTTAGTGAAAGAGCTTGGGCAATAAGACCATGCGGTCTAGCTAATTCTAAATTAGAAGTAATAATAGACAATGTTGGAGATGGATTAACAACAAGAAAGAATTACAGGAGTTTTACATCTATTCTTGATAATAAATGGCACTTTGTTGGTTTTACTTGGAATAATGGAACATTGAATGTTTATGTAGACGGTGTAATAGAAAATAATGTAGTTTATGATGATTCTTTTATTACAATACATAATTCAAATGCTTCAATAAGTGCTGGTTCTTTTTTTGCTGCTGGTTCTCCAGCAGGATTCTTTGCTGGAGATATAGATTATGTTTCTTTGTACAATAAGGCAATTTCAAGTTCTCAGATACAAGGAAAGTATTATTCTGGAATAAATAGATTATTCAATAATCAAGGAATTACTTTAGACGAGTATAATCAAAGAATTGCAGGGCTTAAAAATAGCTTAGTTAATAAATAGATATATTAACAGTCTTGACAATATTAGAGATATAATATACAGTGTATATATAATATATATACAACAAATATGAGTATTATTAATTTCAAAACTGAAGAAAAAATAAAAGAAGATGCTCAAAGGATTGCCCAACAAATGGGACTTAATTTAAGTGATGTTTTAAATATTTGTTTAAGAAATTTTATTCGTGACAAAGAGTTAAATATTAGCCTTGAAGAACCTTCTCCTTATATGCTTAAAGAGCTTTCTGAGTCAGAAAAGAATATAGAAGAAGGAGATGTTTCTCCTGAGTTTGATAATGCAAAAGAAGCTATTAATTGGCTCAATAGAAAAAAATGAAAATAATCTTTACTAAAAGATTTGAAAAACAATACAGTTCTGCATCAATACAAATTCAAAACAAATTCGAAGAAAAGTTAAATATATTTTTAAAAAATAAATACGATAAAGTTCTTAATAACCATTCTTTAAAGGGGAAGTTAAAAGGACATAGAAGTATAAATATAACAGGAGATTGGCGAGCAATATTTAAAGAATCAAAAAATGAAGAATGTGCTTATTTTGTTTTATTAGGTAGGCATAGCGAGTTATACAACTAACAAGAGTAAAGAGCGTGTTGGGGCATTTATTTGCCTTTTTTTTATTATATGATAAAATAAAAGAACAAAAATGAAGAAACCATTATATTTTTTAATATTCTTATTCTGTTTATTTCCTTTAACTGGAGTTTATGCTGATAATTTAAATCAGAGAGTAGATTTTAACGTTGAATCAAGTTATTCTTTGAACGAAGAAATTAAAGTTTCAGCTAGTTTAAAAAAGATTTCTTCTAAACTATACTTTTATTTTGATGATACTTGGTGGAATAGTTTAGATAACGAGGAAATTAAAGAAATAGAAACAATTTTAACTAATTTAGGAAATGAATTTGATTCAATAATTTATCCTAAAGCAACTTCTTTGTTTGGTTCAGAATGGATTCCAGGAGTAGATAAAGATAGTAAAATTACTATATTGTTTTATCCAATGAGAGAAAATGCTAAGGGATATTTTAGAAATATTGATGAGTATGAAAAAATAGTTGCTCCTCAGTCTAATCAAAGAGAAATGCTTTATCTTAGTACTGAGAATTTAAAGAGTGATTTTCTTAATGAGTTTTTAGCTCATGAGTTTGCTCATTTAATTCAATTTAATCAAAAAGAAAGGGTTTATGATGTTGATGATGATACATGGTTGAATGAAGCCAGAGCAGAGTATTTAATCACTTATTTAGGGTATAATAAAAAAGAAGATAGTTATTTAGATAAAAGAATAGATAGCTTTTTAGAAAGACCAACAGATTCATTAAGTCAATGGGATAGTGATTTTTATGATTATGGAGTAATTAATATTTTTACTCATTATCTAGTTGAAAAATATGGAATAGAGGTTTTAACAGAATCATTAAAGACAAACAAGATAGGAATAGAGAGCCTTGATTATGCTTTAAATAAATTAGGGAAGAACAAAACAACTAAAGATATATTTACTGATTGGTCTGTTGCTGTGTATTTAAATGATTGTTCTTTAGATGAAAAATATTGTTTTAAAGATTCTAATCTTTCTAATTTACAATTAATTCCTTTTAATAATTTCTTGCCTTTGTCAGGGGAGAGTTCTTTGTCTGTAAGTCAAACTTTATCTCCTTGGTCTAGTCATTGGCAAAAGTTTAGTGGAGCAAGGAGTGATCTTAAAATTGAATTTGATGGTAAAGGACAAAACAATCTTAAGGTTTTTTATATTATCAAAGATTTCTCAGGAAAATATGAATTAAAAGAATTAACCTTAGATTCAAGTAAAAAGGGGACTGTAATTATTACAGGAATGGGAAAAGAAAAGTCTTCGATTATTATTATTCCTATTTATTTAAATTCTTCTCAAGGTGCTTTTTATTCTATAACAGCTAATACTTATGTTTCTCAAGTTAATAATGATCAAACCTCAGACACAATCCTTCCTTTTGAAATAGATAAATCTCTAACTCAAATGAATAGAGAAGAGCTTTTAAGTGTTCTCCTAAGACTTATTATTTATTTAATTTTACAAGGAAAATTAGTAATTTAATAATAAACATATGATTACGTTTCAATTATTAATTGCAGGCTTTGGAGGAGGTTTTGTTAGAGGATTAATTGGTTATCTTAAATATCAGTATTCGTATAAAAATGTTCCTTTTAATTTACCATACTTCTTTACAATGATGTTTTTGTCAGGAGTAGTGGGTATTCTTGTTGCTTCTGCTATTGATAGCTCTCTATTGGTAATTGAAGGAGTAGAATACATTTCTTCTGGCCTTGCTTTTATTATTGGTTATGCAGGAGGTGATTTTCTAGACAGTGTTTGGAAGATCATTATTGCAAAAGTAAAAACTAAGAAATAATCTTGACTTTTCATATATTATCGTATATTATTGTATATAGTTAATATATATATGATAAATGATAGATTTAACAACAGAATAAAGATAAATCAAGAAGTAATTGCTAGTATATCTAAAATTGATCAATTCAAGGGTTTTTGGCAAGGAGGAATCAATTTAAGCCCACGAACACTTAATCGTATTAAATCGTGGGTGATTATTACTTCTACAGGGTCTAGTACTCGTATTGAGGGAGCAAAAATGAGCGACGAAGAAATTGCTAGGTTTTTACGTGGGCTTAATGCTAAGAATCCTAAGAATAGGGACGAGCAAGAGGTAGCTGGTTATGCTGATTTAATGGGTAGGGTTTTTAATAATTATAAAACAATAAAATTGTCTGAAAACTGGATATTGCAATTTCATGAAATAGTTTTGCATTTTTCTGAAAAAGACAAAACACACAGAGGAAAATACAAGATGACTAATAATACGGTGGTGATGTTTAATGAAAAAGGGGAACAGGTGATTCTATTTGATCCAACGCCTCCATATTTAGTTAAGCCAGAGATGCACGCAATCATTGAATGGACTAACGAACAATTAGAATCTGGAAACGTGCATCCTGTTTTAGTAATTGCTAATTTTATCTTTGAGTTCCTTGCCATTCATCCTTTCAAAGATGGTAATGGTAGAATAAGCAGGGCGTTGACTAATTTGTTGCTTCTTAAAGCAGGATATTCATATGTTCCGTACATTTCTTTAGATGAAATTATAGAGGAAACAAAAGCAGATTATTATCTTTCTCTTAGGGCAACACAAAAGAATCATAAAACAAAAAAAGAAGATATTACTCCTTGGGTTAGTTATTTCCTTTCTGTTCTTGTTGAGCAAACAAACAGAGCGCGTAAGCTTATGGAGAGTCAAGATCCAGAAAAACTTCTTTCTGAAAAACAATCACAAATATATGCATTATTTAGCAATAAAGAACTTGGTGTTGCTGAATTACACAGTTTTTTAAAAGAAAAAATACCTAAAGTTACAATTAAACAAGCTTTGTCCCGTTTAGTTAAATTAAAACTACTTGAAAGAATAGGGCAAGCACGTGGTACTCGTTATAGAAAAACACATTAAAGATTATTTATAAAAGACATCTTTCTTGATTCCCTTTGTTTTCCTTGTTATAATTAATTCATGAAACAAGAAAAGTCTTTTACTTTGATTGAGATTTTAGTTGTTATTGTTGTAATTGGAATTCTCTCCAGCTTTATTTTAGTTGGCATGAGTTCAGTAAGCAATAGTGCTAATCTTGCTAAGGGTCAGGCATACATGAATTCAATTAGAAATTCATTGTTGATAATCCTTGTGACTGAATGGAAGTTCGATGAAAATACAGGAACAACTACAACAGATTCATGGAATAATATTGTTGGAACATGGAATGGTTCTGCTAGTGCTAACTTTAGACCATCATCAGAGTGTGTTTCAAGCTATTGCATACAGTTTGATGGCGTAGATGACTATATTGAGAAAACAAATGTTAATACAACTCCTTTATACAATATTACCAATGAAATAACTGTTTCAGCTTGGTTTAAGAGAATGGGAGCGTCAGGGGGAACTAATGCTAGTGGTTGGCACGGAATTGTAAGGTCAGCCAATGGTTTTAATTGGTATCCAAGGGTTTTGGTTTCTTCTAGCGGAGGTCAAATATATCTTCAGTATAAAGATAGTAGTGACGGATTAGATAAAGAATTTACTTCTACGGCTTCTCTTAGCTTTATTCTTAATAAATGGCATTATTTAACAGTAACTAAAGGAAGTTATGGGGTTAAGATTTATTTTGACGGTAGAGAAGTAGGCAGTAATTCTTCTTTGACTGGGCCAATGAGCAATGGTAGTAGTTCTTTTCTCATGGGTTGTGGAGTAACACCTTTGCTTCACTATATGGCTAATGGAGCTATAGATAATGTTTTAATATATAATAGTGCTATATCAGTTTCAGAGATTCAAGAAACATATTATTCAGGCATAACAAGGTTATTATCAAAAGGAATAATTACTAATCAAGAGTTTTTAACAAGAATTAATAATTTATTAGCAAATAATTATTTAAAAAAATGAAAAACAAAAACTCATTAGCAATTTTTGAAAATTTTAAAATTCGTCGATATTATAATGAAGAAACTGAAACTTGGTATTTTTCAGTGATTGATATAATAGCAGCTTTAATAGAACAGAAAGACTTCAAGAAAGCAAAGAGTTATTGGACAACCTTAAAGAATCGCTTGAAAAAAGAGGGAAGCGAAGTGGTCACAAAATGTGACCAGTTGAAAATGATGGCTCAAGACGGAAAAATGCGTAAAACCGATGTGGCAAATGTTGAAATAATTCTTCGCCTTATGCAATCTGTTCCATCTAAAAAAGCTGAACCAATTAAGCTTTGGCTTGCAAGGGTTGGTTATGAAAGAATACAAGAGATGTCTGATCCAGAAAAAGCATTAAATCGTTCAAGGGGGTACTGGCAGAAAATGGGTAGAAGTGAAAAATGGATACAACAAAGAATGATGGGTCAAGAAGTAAGGAATAAATTAACAGATTATTGGAAGAATAACGAAGTGAAGCAGCCAGATGAATATGCAATTTTAACAAATATAATTCACGAAGAATGGAGTGATTTGTCAGTTAAAGAGCATAAGAATTTGAAGAATCTTAAGACTCAGAATTTACGTGATCATATGTCTGATGCAGAGTTAATTTTTACAGCCCTAGCCGAACTTTCTACTCGTCAAATTGCTGAAACAATGCAAACAAAGGGTTTGTTGGAAAATAAGATTCCGGCTAAGAAGGGTGGAAGAATTGCAAAAAATGCAAGAATCGCCTTAGAGCAAAAAACAGGAAAGAATATAGTGACTGGAGAGAATTTTCTGCCACCAGAGAAATCAAAGAAGAAATTGACAAGGAATAGAGATTAATCCTACTTACGAGTAGGGTAGGATTATTTAGAATAGGTATATAAATTAACCCGAGAAAAACGAAACTTGACTTTCATTTTAGTCAGACTAAAACAAAAGTACAGGTGCACATTTGGGGGTCTGGAGAAGGTTTTGCTAGGGGAATACTTCGAATACATACGATTCAAAAATGTTCCTTTGATACGAAAATTTGTGTTGACAAATAATCATATTCCACTATAATGGAAATATATCCATTAAAATGGAACAACATATGAAAAACATTAAAAAACACATATTTACCACAGCAACCCAGAAAATACTCGACTTTCTAATTGCTAATACAGACAAACAAAGCACAGAGAAAGAAATAACAGAAAAAACTGGTGTTAAGAAATCAGCAGTTAATTTGGCATTAAAAGAATTGGTTAAAGACGGACTCCTTGAAAAAGAAAAAATTGGCAGGACCTCGGTACATTCTTTAAGTAAAGATCATGCTATTATTAAAGAATTAAAAATATTGCAGAATATTATTCAAATATATCCTTTAGTAGAGAAAATTAAACCATTAAGTCAAAAAATAGTTCTTTTTGGCTCAAGTGCCAGGGGAACCAATACAACAGAAAGTGATATTGATATATTTGTTCAATCAAATAATCCAGAGGAGATAAAAAGAATCATTGATTCGTCAGAGCTTAAGGAAAGAATTCAGTTAATAGTTAAAATGCCAAAAGAAATGGTGGTAATAAACAAAGAAAAACCATTAATTTTTCAAGAAATAGACAAAGGTAGAATTCTTTTTGATAATTATGCAAAATAAAGAAGTACAAAAATGTATCGAGCGAAACAAAATTGTGGAATTAGAAAACGCAATAAGTTTAATTCCCAAAGAATTAGAAATGGCTCAAGAGGATTTAAAATGTGCCAAAGGAAGCTTTCTAAGTAATAACTACAAGTGGTCAACGGTTCAATCGTATTATTCTATGTTTCATACGTCTAGATCTCTTTTATATAATAAAGGATACAGAGAAAAGAGCCATTATTGCTTAATAGAGGCCATAAGGGCTTTTTATATTGAAGAAATTAGTTTTGATTTTATTGAAGCGCTTCAACTGGGAAGAACTTTAAGAGAAAATGCTGATTATTATGGTGATTTTAGTAAAGAAAGCGCTGAAGAGATGGTAAACATGGCTGAAAAGTTTTTTGAAAAAGCAAAAGAAATCTTAGGAGTAAAATAATAATACATTAAAATATCTTTTATAATAGACCTTTTCTCTTTTATAAAAGGTTATTTGAATGGAATAGCAGGAGGGCAAACAACATTAACCATAATAGCACAAAATGGTTATCTTGATAGCCCTTATTACGTTGCTGATGATGCTTGTTCCGCTGATCGTGAGTTTGCAGGAACAATAGATGAAATTAAGATTTATAATGACGGATTATCAAGTGCTCAAATAGAGAATAATTATCATTGTGGACTTAATAAATTGTTTGTTAATAATAAGATGGAATTAGTTGAATATAGTCAAAGAATGGGGGAGTTAGAAAAATTAACAGTTAATAAGTAGTATTTGTTCAGGTTGACAGTTGACAGTCAACTGTCAACCATGTATAATGGTATCAATATGGAAATAGACACAATTCAAAAAATTATTAATTTTATTAAGCAAAAAGGCCAAGTTACAGCTAAAGAAATGGTTGATGAGATTGGAATATCTCGTCAAGCTCTTTTTAAGCATCACCTAAGCAAGCTTTTGGAGTCTGGAATTATTGAAAAAAGAGGCAAGCCTCCCAAGGTTTTTTATTCATTAAAAGAAAGACAAGAACCGAAAGAGACCCCTTTTGTTCCTAAAGAATATATTACAAAAATAGAAAATAATTTTTTATTAATAACCCCTATTGGAGAAGAAAAAAAAGGAGTAGAGGGTTTTATTGATTGGTGTAAAAGAAATAATTTACCAATAGAAAAAACAGCTCAAGAGTATGTTGATGTTTTAGGTAAATATGAAAAATATAAAAAAGATGATTTTGTTGATGGAACAGAAAAATTTAAAAATTCTTTCAAAAAAGTATTTTTAGATAAAGTGTTCTATCTCGATTTTTATAGTATCGAAAGATTTGGTAAAACTAAATTAGGGCAAATTCTTTTTTATGCAAAGAACAGCCAAGACAAAAGATTGATTAAAGAACTAGTTTTGGAGATAAAACCAAAAATAGAAAAAATAATAAAGGAATTTAATATTGATGGTGTGGCCTTTATTCCGCCAACTGTTAAAAGAGAGGTTCAGTTAATGAAAGAACTTGAAAAGAATCTAAAACTTAAAACAAGAATCATTAAAATCTCAAAGATAAAAACAAATATTAGTATTCCGCAAAAAAGTTTAAGAAAAATAGAGGATAGAATAGAAAATGCTGAAAAAACAATGTCTGTAGAGGAAAACACAATATTTTCAAATATTCTTTTGATTGATGATGCAATTGGATCTGGAGCAACTCTTAACGAAATATCTAAAAAAATAAGACAAAAAGGTATTTGCCAAAATAAAATAATAGGATTAGCAATAACAGGTAGCTTTAAGGGGTTTGATGTTATTAGTGAGGTTTAATGTGAACATTGTAAATAATTATTGCAAAATACAACAATTAGGCAAAACTTATACAATTATTAAGAGGTATTGACAAGCTTTTATTTAAAATGTAAGATAGAAGTAAGAATAATTCTTACTTCCATTAAACATTATGAATAATTCAATTGTTAAATTGTTTAAATCTCCCAAAACTGTTCTGAATATTAATGACATTTCAATACTTTTAGGAGAAACAAACAAAAATAACCTAAAATCAAAGATATCTTATTATGTGAAACAAGGATCTTTAGTTAGAATAGCCAGAGGGGTTTTTGCAAAAGGAAAAGATTATAATATTAGAGAGCTAGCAACCAGTCTTTATTCTCCATCATATATTAGTTTTGAAACAGTTTTAAGAGATAATGGTTTGATATTTCAGCACTACGATACGCTTTTTTTGGCTGGACCATGGACTTTAACTAGAAAAATAGGACAAAATACTTTTAATTTTAGAAAACTTAAAAAAGAGGTACTTTTTAATTCCACAGGAATTAATTTTATTAACAATTATTGTATTGCTGAGAAAGAAAGAGCTTTCTTAGATATGATATATGTTTTTCCTAAATATTACTTTGACAATCTTTCTTCTTTAAATTGGGAGAAATGTTTTGATATCGTTAAGATATATGAAAACAAACAAATGGTTAAAAGATTAAATAAATATTACAAAGAAAATGTTAAATAAAGAAAAACATCAATTAATAATGGGACAGATTTTAAAAGATATTTATTCTGATAATTCTATAGCCTCTCTTTTAGGCTTTAAGGGTGGAACTTGTGCTTATTTCTTTTATGGGCTAAATCGCTTTTCAGTTGATTTAGATTTTGATTTGTTTTTAACTGATGAACAAACAAAATTATTAGTTTTTGAAAAAATAGAGGGAATATTAGCTAAGTATGGAGAAGTTAAAAGTAAACAGATAAAGCGATTTACCATTTTTTTACTTTTGTCTTATGGAAAAGAAGATCACAACATTAAGATTGAAATTTCAACCAGAAACATTATTCCAAATATTAAGGATTATTATGATTTAAAAGAGTATCTTTCTATCTCGATGATGGTTGCTAATCCAATATATCTTTTTTCTGGTAAATTAGCTGCAATTCCGCTAAGACAAGAAACAGCAATGCGTGATATTTATGATTTTTATTATTTTGCTAAAAATAATTGGGACATTGATAAAAAAATAGTTGAATTATTCTCCGAAAAAACATTTTTAGAACATATTAATGATTGTATTAAAACAGTTGAGATGATTAATGAAAATCAAATATTGCACGGTTTAGGTGAATTAATTAATGAGAAAGAAAAGAATTGGGTTAAGCAAAATCTTAAAAAAGAATCTTTATTTTTTCTTAAAAACTACGAATCGGTTCACAGAAGATCAATTAATGGTTAGTGTCTTCTTGAAAATATATTAGTAAAAGATATAATAGTATTAGTACATTATTTTTTATTTTAAAAAAGATTAGAACAGGTTTCATAGAATAGCATTGAAAGTTCTTTGCATTAGTACTTTTCGGTCCTTTTTTATTTTAGGTTCTTGCTTTCGAGTAAGAAGTATAATTAAATAATGATAATTTTTATGAATAAAAAGATAAAAATAATTTTATCCATATTGTTAATAATTGCAATATTAGCTTTTATAGTATTTAAAGTAGTTGAATATAAAAAAGAAAAAGA
>JAQUWR010000006.1:0-22187 GCA_028692745.1 Minisyncoccota bacterium | reverse complement strand
GATGTTTGGAATTATCTTTTTCAAGACCTTCCAATAGATGTTTCTGTAAAAGTGGGAAAGTCGTTGGCAGAGATTGTTCAAATAATGACATCAGATAATGTAATGAAAATGGCAATAGAGAAATTAGAAAGAGATAGCGTTAAAATGTCTGTTGACTATTTAAAGCAAGAACTATTTAAGCACGAGGTTAAAATTGCTTTTGGGGCAACGAAAGTTAAGTATGATACAGGTAAAGAAAAAATAGATACAAGTTTTCAATACATAATGGCGTATACGCCAATTGATGATAAAAAAGGGAATATAGTGGTTAGAATCTATTCTCCTTATGAGTTAGACCCACCAGAAACAAGCGCTTCTTATGGTTTAATTACTGGAGTTATTAATGATCTTAAACCAGGAGAAAAATTACCTCCTTTTGTTGTTGAGTTTAAAGGGGTAATAAGTAATAAGAATTTTTCTTGGTATTATCAGTGGGAAGGAGAACCAGAAATAAAAGTATATTTTCCTAATAATGTTCCAGATTTTGGCTTTAAGGCTGTTCCTTGGTATGACAAATACATTATTGATCCAGTTAAGAAAACAATTAATAATGTTCTTAATACATTAGGAGGTTTCTTTTTAAAAAGTGAAACAGTGGATTATATCAATCTCGAAGAATCTAATACTCCCAGCGAAGAAGCAAAACAAGAAGCAGAAGAAATGTTAAACGGAGTGAATGATTATATAGAAACAGAAAAGGAAGAAGAAATAGTAGAAAACATAAAAGAAACAAAAACACAAATTGCTTTAGAAGATCCTAAAGAAGAAGTAAAAATACAAGAACCTGAGGAAGAAGTAAAGCCAAAACAAGAGATTAAAAAAGAATGCCCTTTAAGTAATTCTAATCCTAAATCAAATACAATTTTAATAAATGAAGTTGCTTGGATGGGGAGTAAAAATAGTGCTAGCGACGAGTGGATAGAGCTAAAGAATATTTCTTCAGCAGCAGTAAATCTTAAAGGATGGGCCTTGTATGACAGAGAAAAACAAATAAATATTTTAATTGAAAATGATTTGATTGTTCCTTCTCAGGGCTTTGTATTATTTGAAAGAACAGACGATAGTGCTGTTTCTTTTATTATGGCTGATCAAATATATACAGGAGCCCTATCTAATACAAACGAGTCTCTTTATCTATTTAATGCAAATTGTGTTTTAGAAGATTTTGTAACAGCTGATTCTAGTTGGCCTGCTGGTAACTCAAAAGAAAGATTAACCATGGAAAGAGGAAAAGATTTAACATGGCAGGATTATGATGGTTTAGGGTATATGGAGATATTAGGAACACCAAGACAAGAAAATAGTGAAGGCAAAAAACAAGAAACAACAACTGTAACCCAAACAACAATAAAATCATCAACAGAGACAACAACAAAAACAACAGCAAGCAGTAGTAGTGGCGGAGGTGGTGGTGGAGGAGGAGTAACTATAAATTATTGTACACAATCTAATTTAAATGAACCTTTTTTAAGTCCCGTTGTTGTCAATGAAGTTGCTTGGATGGGAACAGAATTAAGTTCAAGTGATGAGTGGATAGAACTAAAGAATGTTTCAGAAGAAGAAGTTAATATGAATGGTTGGCAGTTATTAGATAAAGACAATCAAATAAAGATTATATTTGATTCAGCAGATATTATACCTGCCAATGGATTGTATTTATTAGAAAGAACAGACGATTCAAGTGTTCCCAATATTCAAGCCAATAAAATATATTCTGGGGCTTTATCTGACGGAGATGAAACATTACGATTATTTAATTCAAATTGTCAACTAATTGATGAAGTTGTTGCTCAAACGTCTTGGTTTGCTGGAGACAAAGATTTAAAAAAGACAATGGAAAGAGATAGTGTTAATTGGCACACCTATTCTTTGTTAAATATTGATAATGTTAGTGGTTTATGGGGAACACCGAAAAAAGAAAATAGTGAAAGAGTAATAGAAAACAATAATCAAGAAATTGAAAACATAGATGAAACAGAAGAAAAGCAAGACAATTTAACTAGACCATCTTCACTTTTGATTACAGAAATAAGCTTGGATGATAATGAATATGTTGAAATATTCAACCAAACAGAAGAAGATATTAATTTATGTTTAGATGAAAATAATTGTTATTATCTTTCTTATTATGCTAATGCAACAACTGTTCATTCTTGGGATGATCCTAATTATAATTGGCGATTTAAGGACGGATTAATTATTAATAGTAATTCATATATTTTAATTGATGTATACGGAGATAGTGGGGGAGACTTTAAAGTGGGAGAATATTCTTCTCAAAAACTAAGTAATTCTTCGGGTTCTTTATCTTTATTTTTAAATAATCCTATTTATAATGGAGAAGAAGAAAAAACCCAAGAAGAAAAGATTTCATATGCACAAGCACTTAAAGTCGACACAATTGCTTGGAAAAAAACAAGTGACAATGAACCAGAGGTAAGAGAGGGAAGTGCTTTTATTATTTCTAATGGCAAAGTCTTAGGAAGAAAATATTATTCAGGAAAATATATTGATAGTAATAATAATATTGATGATTTTGAAGAACAAAAACAAAGCATTAAAACAAATCCTGCTTATCCTCCAGAAGCAATAACAGATTTAAGTATTTCGCAAGGACAAGAAAAAAATTCAGTTGTTTTGTCTTGGAGTTATCCTATTGATCCAGACACAAGCAAAGAAGATTTAGATTATGAAATATATTATTCTTTGAACAAAGAAATTGACATCAATGATTTAAAAAATATTGAAGATTACACAATTATAGATATTGAAAAAAAAGAAAATAATGTTTCTGTTTTGATAAATGATTTATATTACGACTCTAATTATTATTTTGGTATTAAGGTAAAAGATCCGCAATTAAATTATTCTAATTTTTCTAATACCGTAAGTCAGACTATTTTAAAGGCAGAACATGTAAAATCTTTTTATTATATTGATTATGGCATGAGAAATAAAAGTAATTTTGCTGGTCCAACCGGAGATTCTTTAACAGTCGAAACCTTTATAAAAGGCGAAGACCAAGGAAGTGCCAACGATGAATTTTCTTTGCCAGTAATTGATGAGAATGAAAATGTTTATATTTCTGGAAGAATGGATGGTTTACGAGGTGTTTTTGTTTTTGATAAAAGCGGAAATAAAAAATGGAATTATCAATGTATTTCTAGTGAAAAAATATCTTTAGGTAGCGATGGTACGATTTATTTCTTTTGCGAAGAAAAACTTACAGCCTTAAGTCCTTCTGGTAAATTAAAGTGGGAAGAATTTATTACTGGAGTATACAAAAAAGATGTTGTTATTGATTCAAACAAAAGAATGTATTTTATTTCTAATGCACCTTCTTTGGTTGTGATAAAAGATAATGGAGAAAATATCGAAAGAAATACTTATAATTTTGAAAAAAATTACAGTTCTTTTTCAAAAATTTTAATTGATCAAAGCAATAATGTGTATTTTTTTGCAGATAATAACCTTTTTAAATTTAATGGATCTGTAAAAACTGGAGAGAGAATAGTAGAAATATTGTACGATGAAGAATATGAAGGGGACAAAGATAAAACAGGAATAGTTAATGAATTAGCAATGTCTTTGAATGGAACGCTTTTGTTTAATTTAAATAATGCCAGGGTAGATAAAGAAGGAAAAACACATTCTATTTTATATGCTTTAGATAAAAACAATATTTCATCAGAATTTATTTGGTCAACTGATGATATGCATTGTTCTTTAATTGGAATCAACGAAGACGAATTATTTATTCAAAATAGTCCTCTTGGAAGCTATGCTTGGTATCATCTTTATTTGTACGGCATTAATATTTTAACAGGAGAAGTAAATTGGACTAAGCATTGGTCTTCTAATGGATCAGCTGTATATATGGGTTCATATATCACAACAGACACTAATAATAATATTTATTTTAATCAAGGAGGAGAAATTAAAGCATATAATTCAAAAGAAATAACTGACGAAGATCCTGATAATAATAAAGTTTTTTCAATAACTGGTCTTGGGTATAGTTATTCTGTGCCAATAACCTTGGGAAAAGGAGTATTATATTTTGTAAAAGAAAGGGAGATAAAAAAAATAGACTTTTAGTTTTTCAAAAATAAGGGGGGGTAATAATTGCCCCCTTTTATTTTATGCTTGACAAGTTAATTATAAAAAGTTTTTATTTCAGTAAATTACAAAAAATAGTAAGTTAATGAAATACCAAGAATTTGAAAAACAAATTAATAAGCCCTTTTTTACCAGAAAAGATATTCTTTTAAATGATTTAAAGGTTTACAATCACCAGCTTTCAAATTGGGTTAAAAAAGGTTATTTACAAAGGGTTAAAAAGGGCTTTTATGTTTTTTCCAATAAAAAACAAAGTTTAACACCAAAAGAAATATCTTTTCATTTGTATGGGCCAAGTTATATTAGCTTAGAATCTGCTTTGAGTTATTATGGGGCTATTCCAGAAATTGTTTATTCTGTAACTTGTATAACAACTAAAGCTAATAGAAAATTTAGCAATGTATTTGGTAATTTTATCTATAGAAACATAAGGCCAAATCTTTTTTGGGGTTATAATGTTCTTGAAACAGAAAATAGTAAATATCTTTTAGCTTCAAAAGAAAAAGCATTATTGGATTTTTTATATTTAAATAGGGTAGATGATAATGGTTTTGAAGAATTAAGAATCAATGGAGATTTTTTAAAGAGCATTGATAAAGAAAAAATAAAGGCTTATTTAAAAGAATATAATTCAAAAAAACTTGAAAAATTAGTTTTTTATAAAATATTATGTTAATTTTTGAAGATTTAAAAAAAATATTATCCAGAGAAAATTTGGCAGAATCATCCAGAAAGCATATTAAAAGAGTATATTCAATGTGAATTATTGGAGTCAATTTTTAAAATAAAAGAAAGCGTTAATCTTAGTTTTATGGGTGGAACAGCAATAAGGATTATTTATGGAAGTTATCGATTTTCAGAAGATTTAGATTTTGATAATTTTGGTTTATCTTTTAATGATTTTAAAAAAATAATGGATTTAACTGTTAAGGATATGAGTTTAAAGGGTTTTAATGTTGAGTTTCGTTTTGTTGAAAAAGATACTTTTCATTGTTATATTAAGTTTCCTAGCATGTTTTATAGTTTTGGTTTGAGCGATCATATTAATGAAAAAATATTAATTAGAATAGATACTATTAAAAAGAAAAAAAATATAAAGCCTGAATCAGTTTTTTAAAACAAGTTTGGTATTTATAAAAAGATTTTAGTAAATCCAGCCAATGTTATTTTATCTCAAAAATTAATAGCAGCATTAAATAGAAAAACACAAAAAGGCAGAGATTTTTATGATATTTCTTATTTATATGGCTTTACTGAACCAAATTTTAATTTTATTAAAGATTTTTTAAATAAAGACAAGGAAACATTTATTAAAGAATTTTTAAAACAATGCGAAAGCTTAAATTTTAAAAGTTTAGCTAAGGATGTCGAGCCGTTTTTAATAGATTCGCAATCAGTAGAAAGGGTCATTAATTTTAAAGAATTTATATTTTTGAAATTTAAATAAAAATTATTTGACTAAAATTCTTTTTTGGTTTATATTTCAACAATATGACAAACAAGCAAATATTAATATCTTTTTTATTAATAATTATTTTAGCTGTAGCATCAGCTATATTTTGTTTTCCTCAATATCCTAATAGTCTTATTGAAAAAGCAAACAATTCATATAATTGGTCTATGCCTAAAATTAGCGAAAAAGGATTTAAATTAGGCCTAGATTTAATGGGTGGAGTTCATTTAGAATATCAGGCTGATTTAAGTGAAATTTCTGAAGGAGAAAAAGAAGAAGTAATGCAAGGGTTAAGAGATCTTTTAGAGAGAAGGGTTAATACTTTTGGTGTTACAGAATCAGTTGTTCAGATATATGGAGAGGATAGAGTAGCAGTTGAATTGCCTGGCGTTGATAGTATTGAAAAAGCAATCGAATGGATTGGACAAACACCATTGCTTGAATTTTGGGAAGAATTACCAGAAGATCAATTACAAAAAATGAATGAAGTTAGTCAAAAAATATCAGAAATCTATGAACAAAATAAAGATAAGAGCCAAGAAGAAATACTTGCTGAAATACAAAAAATAGATGATTGGATGTTAGCATATCAAATTCCTTATCAAAAAACAGAACTGACTGGTAGATATTTGAAAAAATCTACACTTGCTTATGATCAAGTTACTTATTCTCCCATAGTAGAATTAAAATTTGATGACGAAGGTTCTAAAATTTTTGAAGAAATAACCGAAAGAAACACTGGAAAAACAATAGCAATATTTTTAGATGGAGCTTCAATTATTGATACTAATGGAGATAATCAAATTGATGGTAATGATTTATATGCTCCAAGAGTTAATGAAAAAATAAGTGGGGGACAAGCAATGATTTCTGGAAAAATGGATGTAAAAGAAGCTAAAACATTAGTTCAAAGATTAAATCAAGGGGCATTACCTGTTCCATTAGGAGATCCAATTAGTCAAAAGAAGATTGGGCCAACATTAGGAGCAATTTCATTAGAAAATGCAATAAGAGCAGGAATAATAGGAGTTTCAATGATTATTATTTTCCTTATTTTATTTTACAGATTACCTGGATTTTTAGCTTCATTAGCTCTTTTGTTGTATATTTTAATTCTTCTTTCTTTAATGAAATTAATACCAGTTACTTTAACTTTAGCAGGAATAGGAGGAATTATCCTTTCTATTGGTATGGCTGTTGACGCAAACATATTAATTTTTTCAAGAGTAAGAGAAGAATTAAAACAAGATAAAAGTGTAGTATCAAGTATTGAAGAGGGGTTAAGAAGAGCATGGCCATCAATTAGAGATGGAAACTTTACTACTTTGATTGTTGCCTTTATTCTTTATTTTCTTGGAACAAGCTTTATCAAAGCATTTGCATTTGCTTTAATATTGGGTATTTTAGTGAGTTTATTCTCAGCGGTCGTAGTAACTAATGTTTTTCTTCAGTTGTTTGCTAAAGGAAAACTAGGGAAGATAAAATTCATTTGGTCATAATATATATGGATTTCTTAAAATATTCAAAAATATATTTCGTAGTTTCTATAGTGTTAGTATTAGCAAGTTTATTTAGTTTGTTCTATTTTGGTTTAAAATTAGGAATTGATTTTGAAGGAGGAAGCTCTTTAAGCATAGAATATATTGAAGAAAGACCAGATACTTCTCAAATTAAAAATGCTTTAAGTCAGGTAGAAGGTATTAGTAGTTTTGAGGTTCAACCAGCTGGAAAATTGGGAGCTATTATTAAAATTAGCAAAAAAGACATTTCCAGTGAAATTTATGAAAATATAATTACTGAGCTTAAAAAAACAGGAGATTTTGAGGAATCATCAGCTGGGATAGAAACAATTAGTCCTTTAATTGGAAGAGAATTAAAACAAAAAACAATGATCGTGGTTATTGTTTCTCTTTTAGCTATGCTTTTATATATTGCTTTTGCTTTTAGAAATGTTTCTCGACCAGTAACATCTTTTCAATATGGCTTTTCTTCAACATTAATGCTTTTTCATGACATAATTATTCCTTTGGGGGTTTTAGCCTTTTTAGGCCATTTATATGGCGCACAATTAACTATTCCTGTGGTTACAGCCCTTTTAACTATTGTTGGTTATTGTATTAATAATACAGTAGTTGTTTTTGACAGAATTAGAGAGAATTTATTAAAAAACAGAGGAATGGACTATGAAGATATTGTTAATAAAAGCTTGAACGAAACCCTTACTCGTTGTATTAATACGTCTTTAACAGTATTGTTTGCTCTATCAGCACTCTATTATTTTTTTGCTAACGAAGAGTCTCTAAAGTACTTTACTTTGATTGCTGGTATAGGTATTTTTATTGGTGTATTTTCATCTGTATTTTTGGCTAGCCCTTTATTGGTTTATTGGCTTAAATATAAGAAAAAACAGTTTGACAAAAAGTAATTAAAATGTTATAAATATCTTTAATATGGAAACAGATTATAAAGATTTTGTTCAAAAAATATTAAAGGAAATTCCTGAAAGAACAAGGAAAATATTGTCCCGTAGATTTGGCTTAGAAAAAAAAGAAAAAGGAGAAACTCTTGAGGTTATTGGAAAGAGCTATAATATTACCAGGGAAAGAGTAAGGCAAATCGAAAGAGATGGTTTTAAAAAAATTAAAAAAATAATTAATTCTTCTGATTTAAAAAAAGACTTTGAAAAAATAAAAACTATTTTTGAGAAAAAAATAAAACAATTTGGAGGGGTTAAAAAAGAAGAAGAGTTGATATCAGAAATAAATTTTTTCCAATCAAAAAACCAAGCATTTTTTCTTTTAAATTTAATAGACACCTTAAAAAGAGAAAAAGCAGATAATGATTTTTATGCTTTTTGGTATAATGATCCTAAAAAAGCAGTTCTTGCTAAAAAGATTGCTAATGAATTTGTAGAAGAATTTAAAAAAAGAAAAGAACCAGACAGCATTGAAAATGTTTTCAAGAATTTTGGTAAAAAAGAAAACTTAAACAAAGAAGAATTTTTTTCTTATTTAGAAATTTCAAGAAGAATTTCTAGATCAATTGACGGTAAAAAAATAGGCCTTGTTGATTTTTCTGAAATTAATCCTAAAACTGTTAAAGATAAAATTGTTTTGGTTTTAAATGAAAATAAAAAGCCTCTTCATTTTAGAGAAATAACAGATTTAATTTTTTCTTTAAATAAAGATTTAGAAAAAAGAGATAGCCGCTCTTTTAGTTTGCATCCTCAAACAGTGCATAATGAATTAATAAGAGGAGGAGATTTTGTTTTAGTGGGAAGAGGTTTATATGCTTTAAAGGATTGGGGATATAATCCAGGTAGAGTAAAAGATGTAATTAAGGGTATTTTGAATAGTTTTGATGAACCCTTAACAAAAGAACAAATAACAGAAGAAGTTTTAAAACAAAGAATGGTAAAGAAGTCGACTATTTTTTTAGGACTTCAAGACAAAAAAATCTTCGATAAAAACGAAGAAGGAAAATACAAAATACGAGAGGCTTAAAAATATTTTAATGTCTGATCAAGTTTTTATTCAAACATTTCAAGTTTTAAATTTAATTGGAGACGGAATGTCCCTTTGTTTTAATTTTTTTATGCAATTTGGCTGGTTTATCCTGCCTTTTCTGTTATATAAGCCATTAAAATTTGCTTTTGTTCTTTTTGTAGAAACAAGGTGGAACATGAGCTTTAAAAGAATTGTTCTTGAAGTTAAGATTCCTCAACATGTGACAAAACCACTTAAAGCAATGGAGAACATTTTTAATGCTATTTGGCCAATATATGACCCTCCTAAAGACTGGAGGGCAACATTTTTTGAAGGAAAAACACTAGTCAATGTTTCATTTGAAATTGCTGGTATTGATGGAGAACCTCATTTTTATATTAGAATTCCCGAAGGAAACAAAAGAATGGTTGAATCAGCTATTTATTCTCAATATCCTGATGTTGAAATAGTTGAAGTTCCTGATTATACACAAAATGTTCCAGAAGATATACCCAATAAAGATTGGGATTTATGGGGTTGTGATTTTATGCCCCTTAAAGAAGATGTTTATCCATTAAAAACATATTCCCAGTTTTTTGAAGAAAATCCAGAAGCTAAAGATGAAAAAAGGCTAGATCCCTTATCTTCTTTATTAGAAGTAATTTCAACTTTAAAAAAAGGAGAACAAATCTGGATTCAAATGACAGTTGTACCTATTAGCGTTAAAGAAAACAATTATGTTAAAAGAGGAAAAGATATTATTGATGTTTTATTAAAAAGAAAAGAAAAACCAAAAGAAAAAGATTCTTACCCAATGTTTTTAGAAGCATTAAGTATATTTTTTACAGGTAAGGGTTTTGGACAAGAAGAAGAAGAAAAAGAAAAAGATTTTCCACCAGAAATGCGTTTAACTTCAGGAGAAAGAGAAGTGGTTGCAGCAATAGAAAGAAAAATATCAAAAACTTGTTATGATTCTCGTTTAAGATATATTTATTTAGCCAAAAGAGATGTTTTTTTTGGTGGAGCTAAAGGTTTTGGTCCTAGTTTTTTTTCACAATTTAATACGCAAAATTTAAATGGTTTAAAACCATGGGGAGAAACAATAACTAAAGTTCAAGCACCAGATATCTTTACCAAAAGACGTCTTTATTTGAAAAAAAGAAACTTGTTTAAAAATTATGTTAATAGAGATTCTGCTTTTGGTATTTTTCCTGGAGGAACTTTTATACTAAGCACAGAAGAATTAGCAACAATATTTCACTTCCCAGGAATTGAGGTTGCACCAACGCAATCATTAAAGAGAATAGAAACAAAGAGGAGTGCTCCACCAACGACACTACCAATTGAAGAATAATTTATGGAAAAAGAAAACATTACATTTTTTGGAAAAACTACTTTTCGTGGAGAAAAGAAAAGGTTTGGAATAAAAGACGATGACAAAAGACGGCATGTTTATATTATTGGTAAAACTGGAATGGGAAAAACAGAATTATTAAAGAATATGGTAGTACAAGATATTTTAAATGGAAAAGGTGTTGGTTTTATTGATCCTCATGGAGAAGCATCAGAAGAACTTTTAAGATTTATTCCAGAAGAAAGAATTAATGATGTTGTATATTTTAATCCATCTGATATTGAAAATCCAATTGCTTTTAATATTATGGAAGATGTAAGTGCTGAATACAGGCATTTAATTGCTGGAGGATTAATGGGTGTTTTTAAAAAGATCTGGCCTGATGTTTGGTCTTCAAGAATGGAATATATTCTTAATAATTCTATTCTTGCTTTATTAGAGGTTCCTGGTTCTACTTTATTGGGCGTTAATCGTCTTTTATCTGATTCAGAATGGAGAGAGGGTATTATTAATCAATTAAAAGATCCAATTGTTAAGGCTTTTTGGTTAAAAGAATTTGCTAGATATACTCAAAGATATGAAGTAGAAGCAACAGCAGCAATTCAAAACAAAATTGGTCAGTTTATTTCTGCGCCATTGATAAGAAATATTATTGGTCAAGAAAAATCAACGATTGATATGAGAAAAATAATGGACGAAAAAAAGATTTTAATAATGAATCTTTCCAAGGGTAAAATTGGAGAAGATAGCTCTCGTTTATTAGGAGCACTGCTTGTTACAAAACTACAACTAGCAGCAATGTCTAGGGTTAATATTTCTGAACAAGAAAGAAAAGATTTTATCTTATACATTGATGAATTTCAGAACTTTTCAACTGATTCTTTTGCTAATATTTTATCAGAAGCAAGGAAATATCGTTTATCTTTAATTTTAGCTCATCAATATATTGCTCAAATGGAAGAAAAGGTTAGAGATGCTGTTTTTGGAAACGTGGGAACAATGATTACTTTTAGAATTGGGGCTGATGACGCAGAGTTTTTAGAAAAAGAACTTTCACCAGAATATTTTATTGAAGACATGGTTAATCTTCCTAAGCAGAATATAATTGTTAAATTAATGATTAATGGTATAACTTCAAAACCATTTTCAGCTGAAACCCTACCACCAGCAAAGAATCAAGATAAATCTTTTGAAGGGGAGATAATAGAGTTTTCTCAAAGAAGGTATGGTATTAAGAGAAGCATTGTAGAAAAAAGAATATCTGAAGAATCAGGAATAGATTCCTTTATTTCTGTTGCTAAAAAAAATAATAATATTGAATTATATGATGCTGTTTGTCAAAGTTGCGGAAAAAGCTTTAAAGCGCCATTTAAACCAGACGGTAAAAGGCCAGTCTATTGCAAGAATTGTTTGAAAAAAAGGGACAATAATAATACTTTTAATGATTTACCAACAATTTCCTTAAAAGAATCAGCTAAGGATTTTATTCCTCCTGTTAAAAAGAATCGTTCTTCTAAAGAGGAGAATATTAAGACAAACAAGAAAGAGATTGATTTAATTGGCCTAAAAGAAGTAATTAAAAAAGCAAAAGAAGAGAAGAAAAAAGAAAAAGGAATAATTCATCCAGGAGAGACAATAAAATTCGATTAAGGCAATTCTTGCCTTTTTCTTTTTAATGGGCTATTATTTAACTAATGAAAAATATTAAAGATTTTGATATAAAAGGCAAAAGAGTTTTAGTTAGGTGTGATTTAAACGTTCCTCTTACTGAAAACGGAAAAGTAGCCGAAGATTTTAGGATTATTCAGGTATTACCACTGCTTAATTATTTAAGGAGCAAAGGAGCAAAAATTGTTTTAATAAGCCATTTAGGGGATCCAAAAGGAAAGAAAGATTCAAAATATTCATTAAGGCCTGTTGCAGAAAGATTGTGGCAATTAATGGGAGGTGTTAAGTTCATAAACGAAACAATTGGAACTAAAGTTGAAATTCAAACAAATCTTTTAAAAGAAGGAGAGGTTGCTTTTTTAGAAAATTTAAGGTTTTACAAAGAAGAAGAAGAAAACAATTTAGATTTTGCTAAAAAACTTTCAAGATTAGGAGATTTTTTTGTTCAAGAAGGTTTTGGGGTTTGTCATAGAGAGCATGCTTCAGTTGTTGGTGTTCCTAGATATTTAATTAGCTTTCCAGGGTTTTTATTAGAAAGAGAAATTAAAGTATTATCTTGGATAATGACTACTCCAGAAAGACCATTTGTCTCTATTGTAGGAGGAGCTAAAGTTTTAACAAAAACTAGAGTAATTGAAAAGCTTTTAGAAAAATCAGATTATGTTTTAGTTGGAGGTAAAATTGCTAATTCAATTTTAACAGCAAAAGGTATTTGTGTTAGGGATCATTGGTCAGAAGAAGATATTAAATTAAAAGAAGATCTTAAAAATTTAAAATTAACAAGTCCAAAACTACATTTACCAATTGATGGTGTAATTTCTTTGTCTTCCTTAAGAGAAAATTATTTAAGAATAGGAGGGGTGGGGAGCTTAAAAAGAGATGAAGATATTTTTGATATTGGACCAGAAACATTAGAAAAGTATAAGGCAATAATTTCTACAGCTAAAACAATAATTTGGAATGGCCCATTAGGTTATTTTGAAAAAGAAGAATTTAGAGAGGGAACATTAGGAATAATTAAAGCAATAACTAGTCAAGATGCTTTTACTGTTGTGGGTGGAGGAGAAACTACAGAAATAGTTATTAAAGAGGGGTCTGATGATAAATTTGATCACTTGTCTTCTGGTGGCGGAGCAATGCTAGACTTTATTGCTAACAATGGTTTACCAGGCTTAAAAGCATTAGACTGATATGAAAATTAAAAATATTGACAAAGCAAGCGAAAGAATTAAAAAAGCTGTTCAAAACAATGAACAGATAATTTTATTTGCTGATTCTGATTTAGATGGAGCTGCTTCAGCAACAATTCTTAAAGAAACAATCGATAATTTAAATTATTCCAAAACAAGAGTTTTTTTCCCAGATCGAAGAAAAGAAGGGTATGGATTAAATAAAGATGTTTTAGAAATTATTACAGCAGAGTTTGAGCAAGGATTATTAATTACTCTTGATTGCGGAATTACTAATTATGAAGAAGTAAAAACAATAAAAGAAAGGGGCTTTAATGTTATAATCGTTGATCACCATAAAGAAGTAGGAAATAGGTTGCCAGAAGCAGATATTATTGTTGATCCCAAGCAAAAAGAAGACAAAAGTCTTTTTAAAGAATATGCTAATGCTGGAGTTACTTTTAAATTAGCAGAAGAAATTTTAGGAGATAATATGTCTAAAATGTTAAGAGAGAGTTTTTTGGAATTAACTGCTTTAGCTACTATTTCAGACATGATGATTGAAATTGAGGACAATAAAGAGTTTATTATTCAAGGATTATCAAATATTGAAAAAAGTGAAAGACCAGCCATTAAAGCAATAATATCTTTTTTGGGACAATTTAATTCTAAAAGAGATATGGTTTCAAAAATTAATAGTGTATTAAATTCAGCAAGAATAAAAAATCATGTTATTGATTCTTATTTACTTTTAACAGAGTCTAATTTAGAGAAAGCAAAAATAATGGCCAAAGATTTATTAGAAGAAACAGAAGCTAAGCATAGAGAAATAGCTGCTTTAACAGATGAAGTTAAGAAAAAGTTTTTAAATAATCCTTTAAATATTATTTTTGACGGATCACCCAAATGGGAAGTTGAGTATTTAGGGTCAGTTGCTTCTAGGCTTTGTAATTATTTTGAAAAACCAGTTTTTATTTATCAGAAATACGATGAGTTAAGTAGGGGAACAGTGAGGGTTCCTAAAAAATATGATGCAGTAAAAGCAATGGAAAGCTGTAAGCATTTATTAGAAACATTTGGAGGTCATGCTCCAGCAGCTGGATTTACGATCAAAAATGAGAATATTCAGAAATTTGAGCAGTGTTTATTAGAGTATTTTGAGAAATGAAAAAAGCAGGATAATCAATCTACTTCAATGATTTCCTGCTTTGTCTGTTCCCACTCAAAGGCAATGTGGGAGGCCTTAATTTTATTTCGCATGCTTTCCTTTTCTTTTTCTTCATCTGTGTCGATGAAGACGCCGTCCTTTTTCTTTTCGATCATGTTAATTAACCAATAATATTATAACAAACAATAAAATATTTGTCAAGTATGAAAATAATAATCAATACAGATGGTGCTTCAAGAGGTAATCCTGGAAAAGGAGCCGTTGGAGTCGTTATTTCAAATGAAAAAGGAGAAATCGTTAAAAAACATGGAGAATATTTAGGAGATAAAATTACAAACAATGAAGCAGAATATGAAGCAGTAGTCATTGCTCTTAAAAAAGTTAAAGCTTTAATTGGAAAAGATAAGACCAGAGGAGCGGAAATAGAGATTAGGTCTGATTCAGAGTTAATGGTGAATCAAATGAGTGGAAAGTATAAGATTACAGAGAAACATCTTCAGGAAAAGTTTATAAATATCTGGAACCTTAAAACAGAATTTGGAAAAGTTATTTTTATTCATGTTCCAAGAGAAAAAAACAAAGAAGCAGATGCTTTAGCAAATTATGCTTTGGATGAAAATTCTAAGAAAAGTTTGTTTTAATTATTTAATTTAACAAAAACACTCTTAATTAAAAGAGTGTTTCTGACGTATTTTTTTGCCTTAATAAATCCGTAAGCCGAATTCTGTTTTAGGTGATCATCTATCTAAGACCAAAGATCTCTCTTTGGCTCAAGCGAACTACTTTTTCTCTATAAAGAGTTTGTTCTTGCTGCCAACAAGAATTTAGCCGTTTCACCCTTAGAATTACTTCTAAGCTAATCCTTTTAAGGGGATTCTTTAATTATTTCTAATTAAAGCGTCTCTGTTCGCATCTCTATCAAGTATTACCTTGACGGTGGGCGTTACCCACTGCTTTTTAGACCTTTAATCAGGAATGGCAGTTCGGACTTTCCTCTCCAAAATTGGAGCAATCACCCAATTTATTAAGGCAATTAATTTTAACTAATATGTGTTATTGTGTCAAGGTTTGAAAAATGGCGTTTATTATGAGATAATTAATTATTATGATCAATAATTCATTTTTAGAGGATTATAAGAATATTTGGAGTAAGTTTTGTTTTTTAGATGAAAGTGGTAGTTTGGCTAATCCTAAAGAACCTTTTTTTACAATAGGAGTTATAAAGTGTAGTCAACCCTATTATTTATATAGTAAATTATTATACCAAAGAGATAAGGTTAATTTTCATGATGAAATGAAATTTAATAAAATTTCAAGAAAAAATATAGATTTTTTGAAATTTGCAATAGAATCTTTTTTAGATGCAAGAAGTGTTAATTTTTATTCGTATACGGTTGATAAGCAAGGCTCTTATTTTCAAAAAGAATTCAGTTTAAATCCTTGGATTGCTTATGAGCAAATATCGGCACGATTAATAGAGGTTGCTTTAGGTTCAAATGAAATTTTGATAGTTATAGCTGATCATATAACAACGCCTAAAAATATTCGTTTTGAAGTAGAAATAAAAAGAAAAATAAACGAAAAACAAAAAAGATTGGCCATAGGGGGCATATGTAGATTTGATTCTAGGGGTAACGATTTAATACAAATAGTAGATATTTTAATAGGAGCTATAAATTATGATTTAAAAATATCATCAGGATTAATTAAGAAAACAGATAAAAATAAAAAAGAATTAGTGGATTTTATTAAAAAAAATATTGGTATTGTTGATTTCGTTGGTGGTTTTAGAAATAGAATTTTTAATATTTTTGTGGACAAAGACATTAAAAGTAGGCTTCCTTTAGATTTTAGTTCATCTAAAAAAGAAAAAGAGCCATCGTCCTAACGGTCGACGCCCTTTTTCGATACTGTAAAGATAAGATATCAGAAGTTTAAAGCCTTGTCAATTTATTTATCAACATATGGACTTTAATGGAATCTTAAATTCAAAACAATCAGGAATAAAGAAAGCAACCTTAATAATGGTTGTCTCGGTTTTGATTAGCAGGGTCTTGGGATTATTAAGAGATCGTTTTTTAGCTGGTTATTTTGGAGCATCAATTGATTTAGATATATATTTTACTGCTTTTAGGGTTCCTGATTTAGTTTATAGCATTATTTTTGCTGGAGGAATTACTGTTTCTTTTCTCCCTATTTTTTCAGAATATTTTAAAAAGAATAAAGAAGAAGCTTGGAAAATAGTTAATTATGTTTTAAATATTTTCTTTGTATTGTATTTTTTATTTTTGTTAATATTTATTGTTTTTACTCCTCAAATAATTTCATATTTAGCTCCTGGTTTTGATTTAACTGCTCAAGCCACAACAGTTGATTTAACGAGATTGGTTTTTGTGAGCGTTTTCTTTTTTGGAACATCTTCTGTAATGGCTGCAATTCTTAATTATTTTAATAATTTTCTTGCTTTTTCAATAGCTCCTATTTTGTATAATCTAGGAATTATATTTGGAATAATCTTTCTTTCTTCACATTTTGGAATATTTGGAGCAGGAATAGGTGTTGTTTTAGGATCTCTTTTATATTTATTGGTTCAGATTCCAGGAGCAGTTAGTAATGGTTATAGGTATAAACCAATTATTTCTTTTAATCATAAAGCAATAAGAGATTTTTTTGATATGCTTGGACCGAGAATTGTTTCATCTTCTTCTGTCCAGCTTGGCATGGCAATAGTTACTTTAATTGCCTCAGGAATTGGTGCAGGAGCAATTACAGTTTTTAATTTATCTAATAATTTAAGATACTTACCAATTGGAGTTATTGGTATTCCTTTTGCTACAGCTGTTTTTCCTGCTTTATCTAAATTGTGGACAGAAGAAAACAAAAAAGAGTTTTTAAATAAATTTAAATCAGTATTTATGTCTATTCTGTATTTTTCTTTTCCTGTAGGTATTTTAATATTTTTATTGAGAGAACAAATTATAAGAATAGTCTTTCAAACAGGTTCTTTTGGTTCTGAGGCGGTAAGTATTACTGCTGCTTGTTTAGGATTATATTTTTTAAGCACAACCGCTCAATGTTTAGGACCTCTTTTTTTAAGAGGATTTTTTAGTTTAAAAGATTCAAGAACACCAACAATAGTTGCTTTGTTTTTTGTTTTATTTAATTCAGCTGTTTGTTATTTATTTGTTTCGAATCCTAATTATTTTATTAATTTTTCTCAAATAGTTTTTGGAATTAATGAATTATCTCAAGTAAAGATTTTGGGGCTGGTTCTTGCTTTTAATTTTAGTTTATTTATTGAGTTTATTCTTTTATTCTTTTTATTTTATCGAAAAGTAGGGGACTTTGGAATCAAAGAAATATGCATTAATTTTATTAAAATTATATTATCTACGATTGCAATGGGTGGTGGAGTTTTTATTGTTTTAAAGTTTTGGCCTAATTCATTATCTTTTATTAATGATTTTTTATGGTTTTTCCTCACTTGCTTTATTGCTGGTATTGTATATATTGTATTTAGCTTTATATTTAAGATTGAAGAGGTTAAGAAAATATTCAAAAAATGAAAATAAAAAACTTTGTTATTATTAGTCATATTGATCATGGGAAATCAACTTTAGCTGATCGTCTTTTAGAAACAACAGAAACAATTAAAAAAGACAAAATGAATCCTCAATATTTGGATTCCATGGATTTAGAAAGAGAAAAGGGTATTACCATTAAAATGGCTCCAGTAAGAATGGAATACAAGGACTATATTTTAAATTTAATTGATACTCCAGGACACATTGATTTTAATTATGAGGTTTCAAGAAGTTTAGCTGCTGTTGAAGGAGCAATTCTTTTGGTTGATGCAACCAAAGGAATTCAAGCTCAAACCATTACTAATCTTGATTTAGCTAAAAAAGAAGGATTAATCATTATTCCAGCATTAAATAAAATAGATTCTTTTCAAGCAAGAATAGATGAAGTTAAAAAAGAAATTAAGGAAATTCTTGATTTTAAAGAAGAAGATATTCTTTTTATTTCTGCTAAAACAGGAGAAAATGTTGATTGTCTTTTAGAAAGGGTAATTGAAAAAGTTCCAGAAACCGAAGATAATACAGATAAAACCTTAAGAGCTTTAATTTTTGATTCAAAGTATGATTCTTTTTTAGGGATTGTTGCTTATGTTAGAATCATTGATGGTTCAATAAAGCAAGGAGATAAAATATATTTTATTAATTCTAAAGCAGGGGGAAATGTAAAAGAATTAGGTGTATTCAAACCAGGAATGGTTCAGTCACAAGAATTAAAATCAGGAGAAATTGGATATATTGCTACTGGAATAAAAGATCCAGAGAAAATAAGAATTGGAGACACAGTTGTTATATCTGGCAATGAAGAATTAGTTAAGTCTTTGGAAGGGTACAAAGATCCAGAACCAAAGATTTTTGTTTCATTATATCCAAAAGCACAAGATGATTTTGAATTATTAAAAGTTGCTTTATCTAAATTAAAGTTAAACGATTCTGCTTTATTTTTTGAGCAACAAAATTTCCATGTTTTTGGAAGAGGGTTTCTTTGTGGATTCTTGGGATCGCTTCACACTGAAATTACAATGGAAAGATTAAAAAGAGAGTTTGATTTAGACTTAGTAATTAGTTCTCCTCAGGTATTATTTAAGGCAGAAGATTCTAAAGGAAAAGAAGTTTTGATATATAATCCAGTTAATTGGTCTGATAGTTTTAAAAGTTTTTCTGAGCCTTGGGCTGAAGTTAAGATTATTATTGGAACAAGTTATTTGGGCAGGGTTTTTGATTTTTTAAATGAATTAGAGGGAAAGCATATTGATTCTCATCCCTTTGGAGAAAATAGATATTTTATTGTTTATGAAATGCCTTTAAGAGAAATTATTGGCAAGTTTTATGAAAACCTTTTAAACATTACTCAAGGTTTTGCTTCTCTTACCTTTAAAGAAATAGGATATAGATCTGCTGATTTGGTTAAATTAGAAATTTTAATAAACGGAAGAATTGAGGAGGCTTTTTCAAGAATTTTGCCTCAAAGCAAGGTAAATCAAGAAGCCAGAAAAATGGTAGAAAAAATTAAAGAAGTTTTACCAAAACAATCATTTAGTGTTCCTATTCAAGGTAAAATTGGAGGAAAGATTATTAGTAGGGAAACATTAACTGCTACTAGAAAAGATGTTACAGCGCCTTTGTATGGTGGTGATTTTACTAGGAAAAGAAAGTTATTAGAAAAACAAAAAGAAGGGAAAAAGAAATTAAAAGAAAAAGGAGAGGTTCGTATTCCCCCTGAAGTATTTCTTAAAGTATTTGGATCTTAAAAACCAATATAGGCAAGAGATATTATCATTGAGATTGCCACCAATGAAACCATTACAATCCAAACTATTCTGAACATTTTTTTAGATTTTTTAGACATATTAATATGATAGCAAAAAAGAATAAAAAAGTGAAGGGTATTATTAATGACTGGAAAAGAAGACTTTCTATGGTTGGTTTTATGTTTTTGATTATTGTTCTTTTGAATGCGAATATTAGAATTTTTATTGAAAAGAATAAATCAGAAAAAGAACTAAAAAAGATTGAAGATGCAATAGAAATCGAAGCAAAAGAAAAAGAAAGATATAATTTTGAATTAGGAAAAAGTAGTGGAGAAGAATATTTAGAAAAAATTGCAAGAGAGGAGCTAGGATTACAAAAACCAGGAGAACAAATAATAGTAATTAAAAAACAAGAAGAAATAGAACAAGAAGAAGAGCAAAATAAGGGAGCGATGGAAAAAATAGTAGATTGGTTTAAAGGATTTTTGCCAGAGTAGCTTAACGGCAAAGCAATTCTTTCGTAAAGAAGAGATTGCGAGTTCGATTCTCGCCTCTGGCTCATTTGCCTTGATTGAATTTTTTTGATATAATTTGAAACATGGAAAAAGAAAAACAATTAGAAGAATTATTTTCTAGAGTCCTCTCCTTAGGGGACCGGCTTTGACTTTGATAATCTATTAAAAAGAAAAGAAGAACTAAGGAAGGAGACAGAAAAAAATGATTTTTGGAAAGATAATAATAAGGCCGTGATGATTAGTCAGGAATTGTCTGATATTGAAGAAGAGATTAAGTGGTTTGAAGAAATAAAGAAAGAATTAGAAGATACAAAAGAATTCTTTTCTTTAATGGAAGAAGATTCAGAATTGGAAGAAAAGATCAATGATTTGAGTAAAAGAATAAAGAGGAAGGAAATAGAAGCATATTTTAGCGACAAACACGACAAAGGAAACGCTCTTCTTTCTATTTTTTCAGGAGCCGGGGGTCAAGACGCAGAAGATTGGGTAGTAATGCTTTTGAGAATGTATAATAGATATTGTGAGAAAAAGAACTTTAAAGCAAGTGTTATTGATGAATCATTAGGAGAAGGAAATGAAGAAAGAAAAGGAATAAAATCAGTAATGATTGAAATTAAAGGTAAATATGCGTACGGGCTTTTAAAAAAAGAAACAGGGGTTCATAGATTAGTAAGAATATCTCCTTTTTCAGCTCAAAAGCTTAGACATACATCATTTGCTTTAGTAGAAGTGTTACCTGAAATTACTGATGACAAAGAAATAGAAATTAAAGAAGAAGATATTAGGGTTGATTATTACAGAGCATCAGGACCAGGGGGGCAGTATGTTAATAAAAGGGATTCAGCAGTAAGAATAACGCACATGCCGACTGGAATTGTTGTTTCTTGTCAGTCAGAAAGATTACAAGGTAAAAACAAAGAAAAAGCAATGAGTGTTTTGATGAGTAAATTGTATAGCTTTGAAAAAGAAAAACAAGAAAAAGAATTATCTTCGATAAAAGGGGATAAAGTTTCTGCAAGTTGGGGAAATCAAATCCGATCATATGTTTTACATCCATATAAATTAGTTAAAGATTTAAGAACTAATATTGAATCAACTCAACCAGAAAAAGTATTAGACGGAGAATTAGAAGAATTTATAGAAGAAGAAATTAAATTATGATAGAATTTAAAAACGTTAAAAAGAAATATCCTGCTAACTCCTTAAGGGAGGAAAAAATGGCCTTAGATGATGTTTCTTTTAATATAAAACAGGGGGAGTTTGTTACTTTATGTGGAAGATCAGGAGCAGGGAAAACAACAATTCTTAAGTTAATTTCTTGCGAAGAAAAACCTAGCTCAGGAGAAGTTTTAATTGAGACTCAAAATATTTGTGATATTAAAAAAGGACAAACATGTTTTTTAAGACAAAAGGTTGGCTCTATTTTTCAAGACTATAAACTTTTATCTTACAAAACAGTATTTGAAAATGTTGCTTATGCCCTAGAAGCTTTTGATTTTGATGGAGATAAAATAGAAGAAGAAGTAATGCAAGTAATTGATTTAGTTGGATTGGGAGATAAGCTAAATTGTTTACCTAGAGAATTGTCAGGAGGAGAAAAACAAAGGGTTTCAATTGCTAGAGCATTAATTCATAGACCAAAAGTAATATTAGCTGATGAACCAACAGGTAATTTAGATCCTTATCATTCAAGAGATGTTATTAAGGTTTTATTGAAAATAAACGAGGCAGGTTCGACAATCGTTTTATCAACCCATAGTAAAGACATTGTTAATGCTCTTAAAAAAAGAGTTATTACTCTTGAAGATGGGAGAATAATAAGAGATGAGGCAAAAGGAAGATTCTTTTTATGATTAAATATATTAGTAAAATTTTAAAAAGCGGGTGG
>JAQUWR010000018.1 GCA_028692745.1 Minisyncoccota bacterium | reverse complement strand
CCCCATAATCTACCATATTTATCTAATTTGGAAGTATCAAAATACACCCCATCTTTAATGACATAAGCAAAACCCTTTTTTTCTAAAACTTTAATTAAATCAATCTGTTCTTTAATAGTGTCTGTTGCTTTAATTAAAACATCAGGATTCTCAATGTTTAATAAATTAATGTCTTTTAAAAACTGATCTGTATAAAATTGAGCAATATCCCAAACACTTTTTCTTTCTTTTTTTGCTCCTTTTTCTAATTTATCTTCTCCAAAATCAGAATCAGAAGTTAAATGGCCTACATCAGTAATATTCATTACATGCTTTACTTTGTACCCATTATACTCTAAAGATCTTTTTAAAATATCTTCAAAAACATATGTTCTTAAATTACCAATATGAGCATACCAATAAACAGTTGGCCCGCAAGCATACATTCCAACCTTTTTTTCTTTAAGTGACTTAAACTCTTCTTTTCTTTTATTTAATGTATTGTATAACTTCATCATATTTTAATTATATCAAATTAAATCAATAATACAAATAACGCTCTCCTCGATCAGGGAATATAGTTATTATGTTTGCTTTAGGGTTATTTCTTTTTATTTCTCTTGAAATATAAAAAGCTGCTCCAGAACTAGGTCCAACCAATAGTCCCTTGTTTAAAGCCAATTCTTTTCTTGTTTTTTCTGCTTTAATAGATTCAAGATCATATATTTCATCTACTAATTCTAAATCAAGAATAGGAGGAACAAATCCTTCTTTTAAAGACCTTAAGCCTTCTATTGTTTCTCCTAATACTGGCTGAACACCAATTATTTTTAAATTAGGATATTTTTGTTTTAATTTCTTACCAATCCCAGTAATAGTTCCTCCTGTACCCATTCCTGCAACAAAAAAATCAATTCTTTTTCCTTTCATTTGTTTTAATATTTCTTGAGCCGTTACTTTATAATGAGCTTGTGGGTTCATAAAGTTTTCGTATTGATTTAAAAATACTATTTTTTCTCCTTGTTTTATTCTTTCTTTAATGTCGTTAATTACATCTTTTCTAAATTTAATATTTTCAATCAAGATTACTTCTCCTCCAAAAGCTTTTACCATTTTTATTTTTTCTGGGCTAGTTGTTTGGGGCATTAATAATTTTACTTTATAACCTTTCATTGCTCCCACCATAGCTAAAGCCACGCCAGTGTTTCCACTAGTTAATTCTACAATTGTATCTCCTTTTTTTAAGATTCCTTTTTTTTCTGCCCCAATAATCATATTTAAGGCAATTCTATCTTTTATTGATCCGCCAGGGTTAAAGCCTTCAATCTTGGCAAATATATTTTCTTCTATTTGAATTAAAGGAGTATTACCTATAAAATCAAGTATTGTATTCATAAAATTAAAATCTCTTTTCTAGAAGAGATTAGTTTTTTTATTAAATTATAAATTAAAACAAGGCTAATCTCTTAGTTTGCAACAACAGTAACAACAACAATAAATTCTTTCTTTAATCATATAAATAATTGTACAATAATTTAATTATATTTGTCAAATTGACAAAAATATAATTAATGATAATATAAAGATACCGCATCATTTAAAACTTAATCGCTTGGTTGTGCGGCAATAAAAAGCTCCTGGACAAATTCATAATAGGGTACATTGTACCCATTTTTTAATATTGACAAAAACAATTAAAAACTTTATTATATATTTATGAGGCTTTTAAAATTTATGATTCTGCTAATTATCATATTAATGATAATTAATGCCTCTCTAATGCTCATTGTTTTTGCCAAAATGCAAGGCAAACAAATAACCCAAAGCTTGTGTAGTAAAGAAGAACAAAACCAATATGTTCTTTTACAGAACACTATAAAAGAATATTTTAATCTTTTTGATCAAATTAATCAGTGGTTTATTAACCACTTTTTATTTGCTTTTTATTGCAAAAATAGTATAATACAAAAATATGCAAAATTTAGTATTATATAGAAAATATAGACCTCAAAACTTTAAAGAATTTTTTGGTCAAGAACACATAGTTAAAACAATAAGCAATGAAATTGCATCAGGAAACATTTCTCATGCTTATCTATTTTCTGGACATCGTGGAACTGGAAAAACAACTCTCGCTAGAATATTTGCTAAAGCAATAAACTGTCAAAACAGAAAAGGATCTGAACCTTGTAATAAATGTGCTTCTTGTTTAGAAATTAATAGTGGCAAAGCAATTGATTTAATTGAGATTGATGCAGCTTCTAATAGAGGAATAGATGAAATAAGGAGTATTAGAGAAGGAATTAAGTTTTCTCCTACTTTTCTTAAGTATAAAGTATTAATTTTAGATGAGGCTCATCAATTATCTAAAGATGCTGCTAATGCACTTTTAAAGATATTAGAAGAGCCACCAGCTTATGCTGTTTTTATCTTAGCTACTACTGAAGCTCATAAAATGATTCCTACTATTGCTTCAAGATGTCAAAGATTTGAGTTTCATAAACTTTCCTTTGAAGAAATGATTAAAAAGCTTGAATGGATTTGTGAAAATGAAAAAATTGACATTGAAAAAGAAGCTTTGAGCTTAATCGTTGCTTCTTCAGAAGGATCTCTAAGAGATGCTGAAGGAAAACTGAATCAAATATTAAGCTTTTTACCTAAAGGAAAAATTAAAATAGATGATATTAAAGGAATTTTAGGTTTAGTAGATACTAGTATTGCTAGAGAACTAACAGATATCTTAATTAAAAAAGACAAAGCATTAACTCTAAAATTTGTAAATAATAACATTGAAAAAGGTTCTGATATTCAAGAATTCATTAAGTCTATTGTTGACTATTTAAGAAAATTAATGTTATTAAAAATTGATCCAGAGCTTATTAAAACAATAGCTCCAGGAGAAACAAAAGAAGCAAAAGAAATAATTGAAAAACAGTCCAAAGAATTTGATGAAAAAAGATTGAGAAAAACCTTAGATTTGCTTTTAGAAGCAGAAAACAAAACAAAATATTCTTCTATTCAACAACTGCCATTAGAATTGGCTTTAATTGAATCAATGGAAAACGAATAAGATCATTTACAAAAACGAACAATGGTGATATTATTTAAATAATAATAAACCTTGTTCAATTATGAATTCTAATCTTAAAGAAAAAGCGATAAAATTAAGAAGGAGCGGCTACTCCTATTCTGAAATATTAAAAGAAGTGCCCATAGCTAAATCTACGCTATCTTTATGGTTAAGAAGTGTTAATTTGGCAAAAAAACAAAAACAAAAAATAACACAAAAAAGAATAGCTGGAGCACTTAAAGGAGCACAAGCTAGAAGAAATCAAAAAATAGCAACGACCAAAAAAATTAAAGATAAAGCTAAAAAAGAAATTAAAAATATCAATAAAAAAGACTTATGGTTAATTGGCATAGCCCTATACTGGGCAGAAGGAGCAAAAGAACATCAAACTGGAACAGGAATAAGTTTTAGCAATTCTGACGATCGAATGATTTTACTTTTTCTAAAGTGGTTAAAAGATATTTTTAAAATAAAAAATTCTGAATTAATTTACGAACTATATATTCACGAAACAGCAAATATCAAACAATCACAAATTTATTGGTCAAGAAAACTTTCAATCACAATTAACCAATTGCGTGTTTACTTGAAAAAAAATAAAATAAAGACTATAAGAAACAATATCGGGGATGATTATCATGGCCTCGTAAGAATTAAGGTTAAAAAAAGTTCTAACCTTAACAGAAAAATTACAGGTTGGATTGAAGGAATTTATAAAAAACTTTAAATAAATATATATTGCGGGATCGTCTAACGGTAGGACATCTGCCTTTGAAGCAGAAGATTCTAGGTTCGAATCCTAGTCCCGCAGCCACTTTGAGCGCCTTACGAGACGCGTTAAAATTACAGAAATTATATGATTAGAATAATACAAAATTTATTAATAACTAATTATGATGGAAACACCCTTGATTTGGGTGTTTTTATTTAATTTTAAAAAATATGTATGTTAATTTAGAGCCATTTGGTTATCAAGTGTATGGTGAAATAATTGGAAGTGCTTGGTTAAGCCTAGTAGAAGTTATTTTAAAAAATGGAGAAATTACAGAAGATGAGGGAAGGAAGAGATTGTGTTTGCAAAATATTAGAATAAGAATATCGACACAATCATACCCTGATCTTTTAGTTGAAAAGTATGGTAATAAAAAAAATATAGAAGAAATTTTAAGTCTAACTTTTAAGGAAGATGTTATGCATGATTTTGATATAGTTCCTTCTTTTAGTCCTGGAAGTAAAAGTTACTGTGCTAGATTGGATGATTGGAAAATGATAGACTTTGTTGTTAAAAGATTAGCTGAAATACCAGAATCGAAAAAGGCTATTATGAGTTTCATTAGGGAGGAAGATTATAAAAGAACATTAGAGCATCCCAAGGATGATTACCTTCCATGTATTACAAGTATTCAATTTCGATTAATAGAAATGAATAATGGAGATGGTTATCATATGAATACTTTATTTAATGCAAGGTCTATTGATGCCTTTCAGAAGGCCAATGGTAATTTTATAGCAATTTCTTTATTGTCTAAAAAGATTGCAGAAAAACTGGAAAAAAAGTTGAAAAAGCGTATTTGGATAGGTTCTTTAGACGGAATAATTACAGATGCTCATATTTATAATGAAACTATTGATGATGCAAATAAAATAATATCTTTATATAAAAAATATGATCAAAATGTATAATCCAGTTATTGTTTTTGAAGGGATAGACGGAGTGGGAAAAACAACGCAGGCCAATAAATTGAAAAATAAAATAATAGAAAATGGTAGAAATGCAATTATTTTGCATTTTCCTTCGGAGGGAATTATAGGAAAAAATATTGTAAGTTTGTTAAAAGAAGATAAATTTGATAATTTAAATATAAAAGCACGAGCACTTTTAACAGCTTCTGATTTTTTTCAAGAAATGGAGAAATATATTAATTTTAATGGTGTTATTATATTTGATAGATATATCCATTCGAGTTTTGCTTCTAATGAAAGTGAAATCATTACGAATGAATGGATAAAATTAATACATTTAGATGCTCCTAATCCGGATTTAGTATTCTTCTTAAAATGTAATCCAAAAATTATTTTCGAAAGAAAGAATATAGACTTTGGAGCAAAAAATATAAAAAGACAATTAAAAATGAACGAGGCATATGAAAGAGTTTTTAAGAAAAATGAAGGTTTCGAGATAGATGCTTCGCAAGATGAAGAAGCTGTTTTTCAAAAAATTTGGAAAATATTTAATGAAAAAATAAAATTATGAAATTTTTTAATAATAAGGGAAAAATTAAATTTGAAGATAAAGAAAATGAAGATATAAATCTTTTAAAATCTCTTGATGATATTTTTTTAGAAAAAAGAGATTGTATTGTAAGAATGCCAAAAGAAGGAGAGAGTGTTTTAGCTTGTTTGTCTGGAGGACAAGATTCCGTTGCAAATATTGGAATACTGTTAAAAGAATTTAAATTAAATGTTTACCCTTTCTTTATCAACAGGGGACAATCTAATTATAAACATGAGAAAGCTTCAGCTGATTATTTTAATGAATTATATAAGAAAGATTTTCCAAAGCTATATCATGATTATAAAGAGATTAGTGTTATGACGCCAGGATTGGAATATAAAGATTTATTAAGAGAAGCTAAGAAAAAAGTAACATCAATTCCTTTAAGGAATAATATTTCTTATCCAGCGAGGAATCCGGTTATATTTTTGACAGGAATGGAGTATGCATATTCATTAATGGCAAAAGGAATAAATATCAAAACAATGTTTGCGTCACATGTAAGTTCAGATGGATCCTATCACTGCTCTCAAACATGGACTAGAACAATGAATCTTTTGATTTGTCAAATTTTAAATGATTGGGAGTGGCAATTTATTTCTTTGCCAATAGAAACCGCTTTTGGTAATTATTTTGATAAAGATGTTTATATCAAGTGGGCATATGAAAATAATATTCCACTCTATAGAGCAAGAACTTGTGTTAAGAAATTTGATAAACATTGTGGAGATTGTCCACCCTGCTGGGAAAGAAGGAGAAAATACAAGGAATTAGGCATAGAGGATTTAACCGAGTATCTTTTTGAAATGTCTGAAAAAATGCCAACTTATTATGCTCACGAAGAAGAAGAAAAAAATATAAAATAAATATAAAAATAAAAATATGGAAAAAGAAATAGAGGTAAAATTTAAAATAGATGAAGAAGATAGAATTAAAGAAAAACTTAGAAGTTTGGGTGTGTCTTTATGTGAGCCATATAAACAAACAACTTATGGTTTTTTTTCAGTTGATTCTATCGAGAAAGGTATATTTCCTAGGATTAGGGACGAAAAGGATGATATCGTTTTAACGGTAAAAGTTAAACCAAAAAAAGAAACTAATTATTTTGAAAGAATGGAATATTCTATGAAGATTGGTAATGCAAAAGAGGGAGAAGATATTTTAAGGGTGCTTGGATTTGATGATATAAGAGTATTTGAAAAAATGAGACAAGAGGGTGAGTTATTAAATACAAAGATTACATTGGATGAATTATATTTTGGGAATTTTATAGAGATAGAAGGAGAGAAGAAAGACATAGAGAATGTAATAGTAAAACTAGGATTAGAAGATAAAGAAAGAATTACAAAAGCTTATTTAGCATTAGAAGATGATTATAAGAATGGAAAATTATAAAAAAATATTATTTTTGTCATTTTTTTATTATAATAAAAACACGCACGAAGAGCATTGAACAAGAAAAAACAAAAATGATTGAGAAGGCTTTGCGGGCATTAGAGATTTAATATTTCTAACTTGAAGTGCTCAGCACATGAATAAAATAACACTTTAGCTGGTGTGGATAAT
>JAQUWR010000005.1:8872-34948 GCA_028692745.1 Minisyncoccota bacterium | reverse complement strand
ATATATTGTGCCCTCGAGAGGAGTCGAACCTCTATCACAAGCTCCGCAAGCTTGCATTCTATCCATTGAAATACAAGGGCTGTGAATAGATATTAGCAAATTTATGGTTTTTTGCAATCAAAGTTTATACTGTCACAATTTTCTTCATAGCCTATAAATCCAGCATAATCAATACACCAGGTACGGCCATTGTTAAGTATCTTTTGAATACAATATTTTGCGTCATTTCCTTTTTCAGAATTTATTTTAATAATAAAAGAGCCAGCAGAGTCTTTTTGTATGTTTTCACAGAGAGTATATCCACCCGTGCTATCTTCAAGAAAAGTTTTGGCAAGAGACTTGTCACAACTAATATTATCAATGATTTTATTAGAGTATTGATTGGTGGTTTCTTTATAAAGCTCAGCTATTATTCTTAAGTTGTCCATATAGCTTTTAATATTAGAATCTTTTATTTCAAGCGCAACTAATTCTTCTTGATACATCCAAAAAGGCTCAACTAAATCATTGATGTTTATAGGTTCTTGAGGTTCAAAAGCATTAATAGGTTTATTATGATTAAGTATAGTGGTTACAAGTTGAAAATTAATGCTTCCAGTCACTGATCCTGATGATATTCCATTTATGTCAAGGTCAAGTAATAGTTTATATATAAGGTTATCTTTTTTATTTATCCAAAGCTCACAATTATTAACATTAACATTATTTTGTAATTGAAATAAGTTTAAGAGTTTTTCTTCATCAAATTCTATTTTATAGTGAGTAGTGTCTATGTCTGATACTTTTTCTTTTGATATTTTTTGTATATTTTTAACAATTTCAGGGTTTTGTTTTATTGAATCAATTATAGATTTATTTATTTTTATTGTTTCTTGAGGAGTGTTTTCTAATGGCACTATTTCAATCCATTGATTATTAATTAAATCAATGAATTGTTGACTAATTTTATATCCAAGCTTTTCAAAAAAAAGAGAATCAATGTTGCTTATTTTTCCATACAATGTTTTATTAAAAAATAATTCAATATATCCATTTTCATTAAGTTTTGAGAGCAAAGCGTTTCCTTTAATATCTTCTGTATTTAAATAATCAAAAGAAAAAGATGCTTTTATTTTTTGTTCTTTTTCTATTTTCATATTTGAGCTTTCATTAATTTCTTGTAGCAAATCATCATCAATTGTTATTGTTAGTTGATTTTTAGTTTCAGCGCTTTTTATTTCTAAAGCATTGTCTATTGTTTTAGATAATACAAGTAAAGGTTCTTTTGTGTAGTAGTAATAAGCAAAAGCTCCGCCAGCAATTAAAAAAAGAATAATAAAAACAATTAAGAAAAATCTTTTTTTAGTGGGTGGTTTTTTCTTTGTTTGAACAATTTTAGGTTGATCAGAAAAAGATTTATAAAATTCTTCATGAGGATCTTCTTGGATTGAAGAATCTGCTTTTTTTCGTAAATAAGGGTCTAAGACAGGGAACCCATCTTGATCTTCAGAGCTTGTTTTTTCTGTGTGAGATTCTTCAATTTTTGAAAAGCTTTGTTTTTCTTCTGGTAATGGCTTTATAATTTCTTTTGCTGTATCTATTTTTAAATAATCAAAAGCTTCGTTAATTAAATTTTCTTGCCAGCCATGACCTAAAAGAATCCCTTTTATTTCTTCTGGAGATGAATTTTTCTCTAATTTTTTTTGAATATAGTTTAAAAGTTCTTGGTTTGGCATGTTGAAAATTTTTAAATTTATATGTTCATATAATATCATAATTTTAATTTTTATCAAAATTAAAGTATCGATATTTATTTCATTATATGGTATTTTTTAATAATGGATAAAACATTTATACCACAATTGAATTCATTAAGGTTTTTTGCGGCAATTGCGATTGTCATTTTTCATTTCGGAAAATGGAGTTGGCCCTTTGATAGCACATTAAATAATTATGCTTTAATAATGAATATTGGGGTGAGCTTCTTTTTTGTTTTGTCAGGACTTATTATGACAATTGTTTACAAACACTTGAAAACCTTTTCTAAAGATAGAGTAAAAGACTTTTACAAGAAAAGAGCTTTACGTATTGTTCCTTTGTATATTCTTGCTTTGGTCGTTGTTTTTATACTTTATATTTTTATGGGAGGGATTTCACATAAAATTTTAATAACTCAGTTTTTTGAGAATCTTTTTTTTCTCCAAGCATGGCATCCTATTAATGCTTTAAGTCTTAATTTTACTGGTTGGTCTCTTTCTGTAGAAATGTTTTTTTATGCAATTTTTCCACTGATCTTTCCTTTTGTTGTTTCAAGAAAGAATAAATTAAAAGAAATATTTGCTTTTTGGATGATAAGTAATTTGATAGTTGTGTTTCTATGTTTTAATTTAGATCAAAACAATCTAATTATTAATTATTTTACCAAGTATTTTCCTTTACTTCATTTGAATCAGTTTTTGATTGGAATTATTGCAGGATTATATTATCTTAAGGGAATTAAAAAAGGAAACAATCTTTTTATTTTGTCTTTTTTGTTTTTATTAATTTATCTTCCCTTTGTCTCAAAAGGATTAATTAATATTGCCCATCACGATGGATTACTTGCTCCTGTTTTTGCGCTTATGATTATTGGAGCAGCTTCTTCAAAAGGATTAATTAAAAAGATATTGTCGCACCCTTTGCTTGTGAAAGCAGGAGATGCTAGCTATGGAATATATATTCTTCAATTTCCAGTTTATTATTTTGTTTACGAGGCTTACAAATTCTTTAATGTTTTTAGTGTTCTTCACGAAGAAGGACGTTTCTATTTATTTGTTGTGATTCTTGTTCTAATATCATATTTATCTTCGAAAACCTTTGAGCCTTGGGTAAAGAAAAAACTTAATTGACAGTGATTTATGCCCATGTTAATGTTGAATTATGAAAAAAATATATTTAGATAATGCAGCGACAACGCCAGTAGATAAGAAGGTTTTAAGGGCAATGGAGCCATATTTTAATTCTAAGTATGGAAATCCAATGTCTTTGCATTCATTTGGCAGAGAAGCGTTGAAAGGAGTTGAAGAAGCTAGAGAAAAAATAGCTAATTTTTTTAATTGTAAAAAACAAGAAATATATTTTACTTCAGGGGCCACAGAATCAAATAATTGGGTTATTAAAGGAGTAATTGAAGCTTCTAAGCAAGAAAAGCCACACATTATTACTTCTTCAATAGAACATCATTGTATTTTAGAGTCTTGCGAAAGTATTAATGCAGAAATAACATATATAAAGCCAAACAAAGAGGGGATTGTTTCTGTTAATGATATTAAAAAAGCAATAAAGAAAAACACAGTATTAATTTCAATAATGTACGTTAATAATGAAATTGGAACAGTTCAGCCAATTAAAGAAATAGCAAAAATAAAAGGAAACATTTTATTCCACACAGATGCCACCCAAGCTGTTAATTATTTTGATTGTAATATTAAAAAATTAGGAGTTGATTTTCTTTCTATGTCAGGACACAAAATTTATGGACCAAAAGGAGTAGGATTACTTTACATTAAAAAAGGATCTTTGATTTCTTCGATTCAAAAAGGAGGGAGCCAAGAATTAGGACTGCGAGCAGGAACACATAATGTTCCGGGTATTGTTGGTTTAGGAAAAGCAATAGAATTAATTGAAAAAGACCATAGTATTATTTTAAAATTAAGAAATTATTTAATTTCAAGAATTTTAGAAGAAGTACCTTTTTCTAGTCTTAATGGATCATTAAAACATCGTTCTCCTAATAATGCTAATTTTAGTTTTAAAAACATTGAAGGAGAGAGTTTATTATTTCTGTTAGACAAAGAAGGCATTGCTTGTTCTACTGGTTCTGCTTGTTCTACTGGCTCTCTAAAAGCATCACATGTATTATTAGCTATTGGTCTGAGTCCAGAACAAGCTCATGGGTCTTTGCGTTTAACTTTGGGAAAAGATATAACTAAAAAAGAAATTGATTACACTATTGATAAAATTAAAAAGTCAATTATTAAATTAAAAAAATTATCAGGCAGTGTTTTAGAAGAATATGAGCAATTATAATAAAAAAGTATTAAAATATTTCTTAAATCCTAAAAATAGGGGAAAGATTAAAAAACCTGATGGAGTTGGCATGGTTGGTAATCCTGTTTGCGGAGACATAATGAAAATATACATTAAAGTTTCTAAAGATGAAATTATTGAGAATATTGGATTTGAAACTTTAGGTTGTGTTGCTGCTGTTGCTTCTTCTTCAATTACAACAGAAATGGCCAAAGGAAAAACACTGAAGCAAGCATTAAAGATAAAAAAAGATGACATTGTTAAAGAATTAACTGGTTTACCCAAAGAAAAAGTTCATTGTTCTGTTTTAGCTAATCAAGCTTTGAAAAAAGCAATAGAAAACTATTATTCTAAGTTACCAGCTTCCACCACCTCCACCGCCAAAACCTCCTCCTGCTCCGCCTCCACTAAATCCACTGCCTCCACTAGAAGCAGGAGTCATTGAATTTGTTCCTGTGCTTGAAAAATTTCTTAAGTCGTTAATGAAAACAAGAGGGACAAAAGAATTAAAGTTTTTATCATTATACCATGTTGGAGAATAGGTTAAAGATTCAAATTGTTTAGCCCATTCTTTTTCTAAACCAAAAATCATTGCATAAGGAAGAAGGGTTTCAAAGTGTTCTGGGGTTTTTGCTGGAGCATTGTGGAATTTTATTCTTTCTATTTCAGCTAAAGAAATGTATTTTTTGAGACCCAGTAAGTATTCTTTTGCTTCAACTCCTTTTATTGATTTTTTCGGCATTATTATTCCAAAAACAATAATTATTATGCCATTTATTAAGAAGCAAACAATGCCTATTGCGCCAAAAATACTTTCGACTGTTGGAGACAATAACATTAATAAAACACCAACAATAATATATGGGGTTTTAATTTTAGAAGGATTGGTTTCAAAATAGCCCTTGTTAGTTAATGACTCGATAATTTTTTTCCCTAAACTTCTAATATCTTCCGGAGTAATTTTAGATAATAGTCTTTGTTTGTTGCCCATAAAGATACGGAGTAGTAAGGCTTTTTCAGTTTTGTTTAAAGAATCGTCATTTTCTTTAGTTTTAATTAAAAGATAATCTATTCTATCAAAAATATGTTTCTTTTCTTGTTTTTCTATTTTTATATGTCCTTTTATGGCTAAATTTATTATTTCAGCTGGAACATTTTTAATATCATAGTTTTCGTTTATTAAGGTTGCTGCTTCAAGAGGGGAGAGGTCTTTTAATGGTTCGTATTGTGCAATAATAATTCCTTTTCCTTCTGGGTCTCTTCCTTGTTTAAACCATTTGATAAAAAGGAAGATAAAGACTAAAAAAGGAAGAAAGAATATAATATTATCCATTATTTTATCTATAAGGTATTCTATTGTGCTTGGTTCGTATAATATTCCTTTTTGTATACCAACAATAATAGTTAAATATTCTTTAGGAGATAAAACTTGATTATGTTCTATTTTTAATTGGTTTCCTTGTTTTTCTACTAGGCATTCTTTTTTACTGCCTAATATTCCATAAAGACATTTATAGGTAGTGTCATTGTTTTTAGGAACATTTATTACAACAGAAGATTTATTGATATTTACTGCCCAATCTCCTCCAATAACATTCCAGTATAATTCATCGTAATCTGTAAAATAGTTAATTGCTTTTTTAACCTTGTAATTAATTATATATGTTTTTTGTCCAGATACATATGAATTTGGATCTCCTATTTTAATTTTAAGATTATTGTTTTCTGTGCTTGTTGTGAATTGATAATTAATTCCTTTTTCATCAAAAACAGAAATATCACTTATTTTAACAGTATATGTTCCTCCTCTAGCGCTATATTTATATGGAATATCTCTGAAAATGCCGTGTCTTTGTAAAGAACCAAAATCATAGAGTATTTTTTCTTGAACATTAACAGATGCATCATTATTAATAGTGATGCTTGTTTCGTAGTTTTGTATTTCTTCAGCCAAAACAGGGGAGACAGTAAAAAATACCAATATTAATAGAAATAAAGATTTAATATTCATTACTATTAATATATCAAATTAAGATAAAATAGGCAAAAGCCTAATCTTTTAGTTGAAATTTTATTTTTTTTGAATAGAATTCAGAGTAATGGGGTGTGTTTCTTTTTGTTTCCTTTTTGCTATGGCAAAACAAAAGATACCGTCACCGTTAAATTTCGTGATAGTGAAACCGGCGTGCTTTCTATTTATTTAATGCAATATTTTTCGGATTAATACCGTACTGTGTAGCTTTTTCTTGGACTCTTTTATCAATCCAAGTTGCAAGCGAGTCTGGTGTGATATTTGGCACTACGTCCTGCATTGTTCGAAGTAGGGCACTTTCTAAATTTCCGCTGACTTTGGCTTTAATTTCTTGGCTAAGTTTTTCAGCGTCCAATCCTGCTTGCCATACTTGATCAATATAGCGATTAATTGTTTCGTTATCAAGTTTTAAATAGTCAAGTGATAATTTGAATTGATCGTTAAAAATTTGCTGGAAAGTTCTACCTCTTCTCGGCTTTGTATCTTTGTTGGCAAGCAAAATATCTTTTGTTGTATCTCGCCAGACCTCTTTCATAAATAATGCTCTTATTGAATTAAACGATTTTCCTCGTTCTCCGAATTTTTGTTTTTGAAATTCTGATGGTTCCGCCGCCATACCAACACCTTCACCAATAGGAGCAACAAGATTGGGTAATTCTCTACCTTGAAACCATTGTGGTTTTTTTGATTGTAGTTCCTTTATGATTTTTGCTAATTTTGGTGTGTTTTTTTTGTCAGTGTAAATCAACATTTTATCAAGACGGTTTGTGTTTTCTGCAGCAAATTTTTGAAAAGAATAATCAATAACCTTAAAGTAAAGGGGTATTTTTTCTTTCTCGGCGAGACCGACAAGGTGCATTGATAATTTGGGGATTGCCTCAACCGGTGGATTTAAATAAATCCTCGTATCGGCTTCGGGCATCTCGTATTTATAAGCATAATATCTTGCCATATTGATATGTAAGAAGCCACTTCTTTTTTCTAGTTTTTCGCCGACTCCTTCTTGGTAGCTAACCGCACTCATATCATTGAGCAAAGGATAACGTTGATATAAACCCCTCAAATCATCAAGAGTTTTTGGAGACGGCTCATTTTGTAAAGTTTTTATGACTTCTGCAAGCTTCGGTCTTTTTTGCAAAACTTGTTCCTGGTTTTGTAATAAGTTTTGCCGCCATCCTTGAAAAATACCAAGTTCTAATTCCTCATAATCTTTTATTGGAATTTCTTTTTCGTTTGGTATTATGTTTCGAAATTCTTTTTTAGAAAAGGACGTTAAAAATTGATAAAAGTTGTTATAATCAAAAACATATTTACCATTTTCTTTTTTTCGCTTTTCTTCAAATTCAAGCAATGCCTGTTGAAGATTTTTTACATCCTCAACTCCATAAGGTCGTTTTAATTTCTCAAAAAAACCTTCATCCTCTTTTTGTTTATCAATTTCCAATTTGGGAGTTGGCATTTCTTTTTTGTCTTCTGATGGTTTTGGTTGACTAAATTGTTTTTCAAAGTTTTCCATGGTTATTTCAAAAGTTCATCAGCCGAAACATCAAGAGCTTCAGCTAATTTTTAAGTTGTTGCAAGATCCGTTTTAAATTCCACCAATATAAACACGACAAACTTTCAATTTCCTGTTAGTATGATAACTATTTTTAATTTATCATTTTTTAAACGAAAAAGCGAACGTAGAAAATGATTTCTTTTAATAAAATACCGCTAAAATTCATCGGTTCGAGATTGGACATCTGGCGGAGGGAGAGGGATTCGAACCCCCGGTAGGTTGCCCTACAGTAGTTTTCAAGACTACCCCATTCGGCCGCTCTGGCATCCCTCCGTAAATAAAAGTATAGGGTAAGAATAAAAAATATTCAAGTTTTTTAGATTTCTCCTTTTATTTCTTTTTCCAATTTTTTTAAAAACTCTTCACAAAAGCCTATTCTTTCTTTGTATATTTCTTTTGCTTTTTGTGTATAAAGTTTATCTCCTAATCTTTTTGTTTTGTTTTCGTATTCAATTTGTACACTATGTTTTGTTTTGTCTTTGATTTTACCATTAATTTCTCCTCCCAAATTATCTTTTATATACTCATCAATATTAACTTCTGTATAAAGTTTAGCATTATTTCTTCCAACCCAAATAAATCCACGAGCAATAGAAAGAGCGCCACAGCTATCAAGTTTATCAGCATCAAATAAAATTTGAGCTTCTTTTGTTTGAGGTTCTTGATTGTTTCTAAATCTGTGAGAAAGAATACAATGTATAATTTCTTGTATTTGTTTTTCTGGAAAATCTAATTCTTTAAGAATTATTTCTGCTTTTTTAGCTCCTAGTATGGCGTGATCAGTGTTTCCTGTTTTATCGTTGTCTTCTTCTACTCTAGCAATGTCATGGAGTAGGGCAGCTGCTTTTAAAACATTTAAATCTACATTTTCATTTTGAGCTAGTTTTAAACAAGTACTATATACTCTTTTAGAATGTTCTAAATCATGAGCAGAGCAAGACAATTCTTTTTCAACAATGTTTTTAAGTTTTTCTAGTTTTTCTTCCATATTATTTGTTAATTACTTTTTTATAGAAAGAAACTAATTGTTCAGCCATTTTTTCACTTCTGAATTCATTAGCAGTTTCTTTGGCTTTTTCAGACATGTATTGGCGAAGCTTTTTGTTTGCAAAAAGAGATTCAATACGAGTAATAGCTTCTTTTTGGCTATTAACAAGATATCCATTGGCTCCATCTCTAATTATTTCTGGGGCCACTCCAACTGGATAGGTAACAGGAATAAGACCTTGAGACATTCCTTCAATTAAACTTAATGAGAATCCTTCATATCTTGATGGTAAGAAAAGAATACTGCCTTTTAAGTTTTTTAAAATATTAGGAATTAAATCTTTTTTAAAATTAACAAATAAATCATGTTCGCCAAGGCTTGATTTGAGGTAATCTTTTAATTTTTTATTAGTTGTCATGCAAATAGTGGTTTTCTTTGTTTTTGGAAACTTTTTATAAAGATGAATTAATCTATCTGCACCTTTTAATTTTAAAGTAAAAGAATCTCTTCCTAGTCTTCCCAAAAATACAATTCTTGGTTCTTCAATAATTGGATTATTGTTTTCTTCAAACCAATAATCTTCAATAGCATTATGAACAACCTCTATGTTTTCTTCCGGAACATTCATTGCTATTAATTCTTTTTTAACATTCTCGGAAACAGCAATGACTTTTTTTGCTCTTTTGGCAACATATTTTTCTATTTCAGCAATATCTCTCATTGGACGTCTTGTTTTAACATTTAATTCTACAATCTTTTTTTCTCTTAACTCATACCATATTTTTTGAGTTTCTTTATTAATGTTTTTTGCTAAGGGCGTGCAATCTAAAAATCCTTGAGTAGTAGAACCAAAATGACTAATTACAGCAATACCATTTGATGCTAAAAAGGGAAGTGGCGTATAGGTTGTTCCCTGAACTAGGTCATATTTTGAAATATCTTTTCTTTTTTCTAATAAAGAATAAAAAAAGAGAATATTAGCTAATCCCTTTAAATGAACAGGAGACTCTGTTAATGGTGTCTTAGGGTAAAAGTTTTTTACAAAAACACCATGTTTTTTTAATTTAACATTAATCAAATCATTGATATAATGGGCACCAGTGGCTATTTTTTTGTCACTATGAATAAATGCTATTTTCATAATATGGAGTTTATTGATCTGGCGGAGAGGGAGGGATTCGAACCCTCGAGCCGTTTTCACGGCTAACACCTTAGCAGGGTGCCCCATTCAACCACTCTGGCACCTCTCCAACAAGTGAAATCATTCTATCTGAAAAATATGTTCTGGTCAATGTTTTTTTATAACTAACCCCATTATTTGATTAGACTTTAATTGTTTGGCAATATCTTCCATTTTATCAGTATAAGCAATGTCTAACAATAAAACGTTTTTGTTTTCAACTTGATCTATGTTTTCAGCCAAAGGAATTTTTAACTTATTAGAAATAATTTTTCCTATTTCTTTTGTTTTATCAAAACCAATTCTTTTAATATTATCTTGAGGAAGGGGATAGATTATAAAATTAGAAAAATCATCTTTTTCTAGTAAAAGAAAATGAGTTAGAATTATTAAAGATAAAACATAAGAAAGATCTTTTATGTTCGAGTATTTATTAATGATTTTATCAATAATTATTTGATTTTGTCTGGTACAAACAAAGAGTCCGTCAAGACAAGAAGAGCATTCATTACATTTAAGAGTTTTTTTGTTTTTTCCACAAATACAAAATTGAAAAGGATTAATTTCTATTAAAGAAAAACAGTCTTCACAAACATAAGATCCTTTTTTTTGACAAAAGATACAATTCTTAGGAAAAATAATGTTTAATAGGGCTTGCATGATTTATTAATGTTATGTTATAATTATAATACGAATAGAATTTTTTTAAAAGAATAAATTATCATAATATGATTTTCTTTGGCAAAAGAAAAAATCAATTTGGCCTTGGTATTGATGTTGGAACAAAAGGAATAAAAATAGTAGAGGTCTCTAAAAAGAAAGATAAGTTTTTTTTAGAGAATTATGGAGAAATAAATCTTGATATTGCTGGAAAGCAGTTTTTTAGGTATTTTGATAAAAACACACTTAATCCATCTGTTGACAATATTACTAGAGCAATTAGGGCAATTTTATCAGAAGCAGAAATAGAAACTGATAAAGTTGTTTTTTCTTTACCTGATTTTGCAACCTTTTCAATTACTTTTGATTTGCCTCCAATGACAAAAAAAGAAATAACTAATGCCGTTGCTTTTGAAGCAAGAAAATATATACCCCTTCCTTTATCAGAGGTAGTTTTAGATTGGCAAATTATTGATAGTAATACTGAAGAAGGGAAAAATAATATTTTATTAATGGCTATTCCTAAAATTTTAGTTGAACATTATAAAAAAATAGCAGGAAATTCTGGATTAGAGTTAATTGCTCTTGAAGCTGAAGCAATTGCCTTGAAAAGAGCTTTAGTAAACCCTAATGATTCGGTTTCATGTTTAGTAGAGATTGGTTTCCAAAGTACCAATGTTATTATTGTAGAAAATGATGCTGTAAAATCAACATTTAGTTTTGATATTGCTGGAAAAGACTTAACATTAACTTTAGCAGAAACATTGAACATGGAAATACCAAAAGCAGAATCATTAAAAATTAAAAATGGATTATCTTTAGACAATAATGAGTGTGCAACAATAATGGCATCTATTTTATCTCTAATAATTGAAAAAACAAAAAGAGCAATAAGAGAATATCAATCTAAAGAAAATAAAAAAATTGAACAATTAATATTGAGTGGAGGAACAGCAAAAATGATTGGAATAGTAAAGTATTTTCAGGACATGTTTGACGATAATGAATTTTCAAAAATCAAGATTAAACTAGGAAATCCTTTTGAAAATATTAGTTATCCACCTTCAATAGAAGAGAAAATGAAAAAATCTGCGTCAGTTTTTGCTATTGCTTTAGGAGAGGCATTGAAAAAATTTGAAAAATAAGGGAGAATATAATAAAATATAAAAATACATGGCAATTGAACTAAACGAAAAAAAGGAAAGCAATTCAATTACTAAAAAATTAGTGTTTTTATTTGCGTTGTTATTTTTGATAATTTCCTCAATTGGATATGTTTTTTTGAAATACGTAATTATTGTTAATAATGAAACAAGGATAAAAGAACTTAATCAAGAAATTTCTTCTCAAAAATCAAAAGAAATTATTGAACTGGAAACTAAAGCAGCAGAAGCAGAAATATTAGTAGGGGACTATAAGATTCTTTTTGAAGAAAGAGCTAATATTATTAATTTTTTTACTGCTTTTGAAGCATGGGCTCACCCACAAATATATTATTCAGATTTTACTTTTGATGTTGAGACAAGGACAGCGACAATGAAAGGATCGGTTAATTCTTTTGGACCAATTATTCAACAAATGGATATTTTTCAAAATCAACAATTAGTAGAAAATTTTTTGGTTTCTAATGTTAAATTAGCTGAAGCAGGGGGGGTTGTTTTTGACCTATCTCTTACTATCCAGCCTAATTTATTAAAATAATTATGGAATATAAAAAACCACAACCATTAATTACTATTTCAGTTATATTTATTATTGCTTCAGTAGGAATAGCTTATTATCTTGATAAGCCTCTTTATGCTAAAGTTAATGAGCAAGAACAGCAAATAAAAACCTTACAAAAATCAAGTGAACTAAAGACAAATTACGAAAAACAAATAAGAGAAGTTGTTGACAAGCTAAATGCAGCTAGTTGGGAACAAAAAAAAGAAAAAATAAAAACTATTTTTGATTCTTCGCCCTTCTTTTTATCTAAAGCAGAAATATTTTTTAGAGATATTGTTATTAAAAGTGGAGTGACTCTTTCATCAATTACTTTTGATTCAGCTTCTTCAATTAAAACAATTCAACAAAGTCAAACCACTAACACAGAAACATCTCAATCAAAAAGTTTTAAGCCTCAAGAAGAACAGGGAGTGGCTTCAGTTCAAACAGCAGTTTCTGAAATAAAAGGTCCAGTAAATAAAGTAGGATTTACTTTAACAGTTACTGGTAGCTATAATTTTTTCAAGTTATTGCTTGAAAACATGGAAAAACAAGCATTTTTAATATCAATAAAAAACATTAATTTTGGCCAATCAGAAAGTGCTGACAAAACAACGTTTACAATAAAAGGAAATGTTTATTCTTATTAATTTTTAAAAAATATGGATATATATGTTGAAAAAAAATTTGCTTTTGAAAAAATAATACCAATTATTTTATTAATTGTTATTTTTGTTATTATTTTTTATGTTTTTCAGTTTTTAAATAAAAAAGAGCAGGTTAATGTTAATTTAAATCCTTTGCCTGTTCCTATCATTGACTACGAGTTTTTAACTAAAATTGATTCTTTGGAATCTTTTCCCCAATATACAATTTTTATTCCAGATGAAGGGCCAATTGGAACAGCGAGACCTAATCCTTTTTCACCACTATCTAAATAACAATAATATATTATTATGATTTTAATTGAAAAATTAATTGAAAAAAAAATAATTACTCCTCAAAAAGCAGAAGAGTTAAAAAAAGAATTTAATGATTTTGAAGGAACAGAAGAGGATTTTTATTTAATTAAGAAAGTAATAAGCGAAGCAAAGCTTAATGAATTAAGATCAGAATTTTATGGTATTGAAATATTTGATGGAAATGAAGGGCTTGAGATACCTAATAATATATTATCTTTAATTCCAGAAGAATCAGCTGTTTTTTATAAAGTTATTCCTTTAAGATTAAAAGAAGACATTTTGGAGGTAGGAATGCTTGATCCTGACGACATTAAAGCCAAAGAAGCAGTTAATTTTATTACTAGGCAAAAAAGACTTAAATTTAAAATATATCTTATTGATAAAAGGCTTTTTAATGCTTATATAAAACAATATAGAAATATTAATGAAGAAGTAGGAAAAGCACTGAGTGCCCTTGAGACGGAAATAGGAGGAGACGAAAATGTTGAGCTTTTTTCTTTTGATACTGCTGGACAAGAAAAATTATCAGAAGAAGCGCCTATTATTAAAATGGTTGCTGTTATTCTAAGACATGCTGTTGACGGAAATGCATCAGATATTCACATTGAACCAGAAGAAAAACAATTACGGGTACGTTTTAGGATGGATGGAACTCTTTATGCTTCGCTTTTTTTACCATTACATACTCATCCAGCAATTGTGGCTAGAATTAAGATTTTATCAAATTTAAGAATAGACGAAAACAGAATTCCTCAAGATGGAAGATTTTCAGCGAGAATTGATAATAAAAATATTGATTTTAGGGTTTCAACTTTACCAACTAAGCTAGGAGAAAAAGTTGTAATTAGGGTTCTTGATCCTAATGAAGGATTAAGAAGCTATCAAGACATAGGATTGATTAGTAATAATTTAAGATTAGTAAAAGAAGCTATTAGTAAGCCATTTGGAATGATTTTAGCTACTGGTCCTACTGGTTCTGGTAAAACCACTACGCTTTATTCTATTCTTCAAGAATTAAATAAACCAGAAGTTAATGTTGTTACTCTTGAAGATCCTATTGAGTATTATGTTCCTGGAATTAATCAATCTCAAGTAAGGCCAGAAATTGGATATGATTTTAGTCAAGGATTAAGACATGTTGTTAGACAAGATCCAGATATTATTATGGTGGGGGAAATTAGAGATGAAGAATCAGCTTCTTTAGCAACACAAGCTGCTTTAACCGGACACATTGTTTTAAGTACTCTTCATACTAATAATGCAGTGGGTGTTGTTCCTAGGTTAATTGATATGAAAATCAAGCCTTTTCTTTTACCAGCAACCTTAAATATTGGTATTGCTCAAAGACTTGCTCAACGCTTATGTCCTTTTTGTAAAGAAAAAGTTAGACCACACAAAGAAGTAGAAAAAATGATAATGAATGAATTAAATCTTTTACCAGATAAAGTAAAAAGAGATATTGAAATACCAGAAGTAATTTATATTTATAAAGCAAAAGGATGTCCTAAGTGTAATAATAAGGGTGAAAAAGGAAGATTAGGGGTTTTTGAAGTTTTAAAAATGACTCCTGAGCTAGAAAAAATTATTGTTGATGATCCAACAGAATTAAGAATTGCAGAAGAAGCAAAAAGACAAGGAATGATCACAATGAGACAAGACGGAATCATAAAAGCAATTAATGGAGACATTTCAATAGAGGAGGTATTAAGGGTCTCCGAAGAATAAAATGGATTATCAAAACTATTTAAAACAACTTTTAACATTAACTATAGATAAAGGCGCTTCTGATGTGCATTTTTCTATTAAGCATCCTCCTGTTTTTAGAATAAATAGAAAATTAATTCCTTTAGCCAAAGAAAAACCATTAACAGCTGAAGATACTCAAAATCTTGCTTTTTGCTTAATGAAAGAAGATCAAAGAATAATGCTTATTAAACAAAAAGACATTGACTTTTCTTATGATTTTGAAGGAAAAGGAAGATTTAGGGTTAATGTTTTTTTTCAATCAGGTTCAATTTCTGTAGCAATGCGTTTGGTAGAAAATCATGTTAGGTCAATAGATGAATTAAATTTGCCACTACAAACTTATCGTTTCTGTAATGCTATGCACGGTTTTATTATTGTTGCTGGTCCTTCTGGTCATGGAAAAAGCACAACTTTAGCAGCAATGATTAATGAGATTAATAAAAATAGATCTTGTCATATTATTACTATTGAGGATCCAATTGAATATGTTTTTGAAGACGAAAAAGCAATAATCAATCAAAGAGAGTTAAATTATGATACAACTTCTTTTTCAAGAGCATTAAAATCAACCTTTAGAGAGGATCCAGATGTTATTATGGTAGGAGAAATGAGAGATCCAGAAACTATTTCTACGGCCATTACTGCAGCTGAAACAGGACATTTAGTTTTTGCAACACTTCACACTAATTCAGCAGCCCAAACAGTTCATAGAATTGTTGATAGCTTTATTGGAGAACAACAAAATCAAATTAGAACCCAACTTTCAGGTTCTCTTTTGGGAGTAATTTCTCAAAGATTAATTCCTTCTTTAGATGGGGGAGTGATTCCTGCTTGCGAAATATTATTTAATACACCTGCTATTTCTAATTTAATTAGGGAGAATAAAATATATGAAATACCATTGGTAATTGAAACATCTTCAGACGTAGGAATGGTTTCTTTGAACAGATCTTTATCTGAATTAGTAAGAAAAAGAAAAATTAGTATAGAAAATGCAATGAATTTTTCACCTAATACAAGAGAACTAAAAAAACTAGTAATGTAGTATGAAATATTTTTTTAATGCAAAAGATTCAAAAGGAATGACTCAAAAAGGAACAATCGAAGCTTCTTCAAGAGATGTTGTTTTGGATATTTTGGCTAGCCAAGGACTTTTTCCTATTTCTATTGAAGAGGAAACAGTAGCCAAAGGAGCGTTAAATAAAAAAATTGTACTTTTTGATAGTGTTTCTCACAAAGACGTAGTAATGTTCACAAGGCAATTGTCTATTATGATTGATGCTAATGTTTCTCCAGCAGAAGCATTAGATACTTTAGCTTCTCAGGTTAATAAAGAAAACTTTAAAGAAAAAATTTATAATATAGCAAAAGATGTTAGGGGAGGGTCTTTATTATCAAAAGCTTTTAGTAAATATCCAGAAGTTTTTTCCAGTTTTTACATTAATATGATTAGATCAGGAGAAGTGTCTGGTGACTTGCCGAGGATTTTACAAAGAGTAGCTGAGCATCTTGAAAGTGAGTATTCAATTAGATCAAAAACCGTTGGAGCAATGATTTATCCAGCAGTTATTTTAGTTGTATTTGTATTAATCTTTATTGTTATAATGGTTTTTATTATTCCTGGGCTTATTGGTGTTTTAGAGGGCTCTAGTCAAGAATTACCAGCAGCAACAAAAATAGTTATGGCTATATCTAATTTTTTTGTTAAATTTTGGTATTTAGTTGTTTTGGGAATAATTGCTATTATTTCATTCTTTACTTTTTATATTAAAACAGAAGAAGGAAAAGAAATGATGGATAATTTAGTCTTTAAAATACCTATTTTTGGAGGCTTTGTTAAGAATCTTTTATTGGCTCGTTTTGCTGAAAATTTATCGACTTTAATTTCAGCTGGAATTCAAATTACAGAAGCCTTAGAAGTTGTTTCAAATCTTATTGGTAATAATCTATACAAAAGAGCATTGTTAGAAACAAAAACAAAAGTAATTAAAGGAGATAGCTTGAGTTCAGTTTTATCAAATTATCCTCACATTATTTCTCCTCTTTTTGTCCAAATGGTTTCAGTGGGGGAAAAAACAGGAAAGCTAGATACTTCTTTAATGAACATTGTTAAGTTTTATAAGCAGGAAGCAGAGACATTTATTAATTCTTTATCTAGTATTATTGAGCCAATTTTAATGATTATTTTAGCAGTAATGGTAGGAGGACTTGTGGCTGCTGTTATTTTACCAATTTATCAAATCTCAACAACTATTCAAGAATAAAAAGGTTTGACAAAAAATAATGTTATCTGGTAAGATAGGATTATAAATAACAAATTTCAAAAGGTCGTTCATATTCTTTTGAATATGAATTCAGTTAATTTTTTTTAAAAAATATGATTACAAACAAAAAAGGTTTTACTTTAATCGAATTATTGGTAGTTATTGCTATCATTGGTATTTTATCAGGATTAATTATTGTTAATTTAAGTGGTGCAACAGATGCTGCTCATGATGCTAAAATTAAAGCTAACTTAGATCAATTAAGAGCATCAGCAGAAGTATATAAAGTTAATAACAATTCTTATGGTTCTACTGTATCAGGAACGGATTGTACTAATCCTGGTACTTTTTTAGCTTCAGGTGAAGATGGAGAAAAAGCTTGTGCTGCAGCTCACGCTGAAAATACAAGCGGAACAATAGCAGTTAATATTCTTACTGGTTCTAGTGGAGCATATTGTGTTTCTCATGAGCTTATCGGTGACGGATCATGGTGTGTTGATTCTACTGGATATGCAGGTCCAGTTTCTAATTGTGATTCTACAAATAGAACTTGTAAGTTAGATTAGTTTTTATTTTAAGGGTCCCTCTTATGAGGGGCTTTTTTTTTGAAAAAAAATATGTTAATATTATTAATATGAGTATAGAATATTTTATAGTTTATATTTTAATTTTTATTTTAGGAACTATTGCAGGTAGTTTTATTAACTGTCTAGTTTGGAGAATAAATAACAAAGAAACAATTTTAGGTAGATCATATTGTCCCAAGTGTAAACACGGATTAGGATTTTTTGATTTGTTTCCATTAATAAGTTTTGCTTGGTTAAAAGCAAGTTGTAGATATTGTAAAGAGAAAATATCTTGGCAATATCCTTTAATTGAAATATTAGTTGGCTTGGTATTTGTTTTTGTTTATCAATTTACTGGTTTTGATTTATTAAGTAATGATTTTGCTAATATTAAGTTTTATGAGCTTATTTTTAGATTTATATTGTCTACGCTTTTAATGGCAGCATTTCTTTATGATTTAAAATATTACATTATTCCAGACAGGATTACTTTTTCAGGAATTGGATTAATGTTTTTATGGATTGTGAGTGCTTTCTTTTTAGGTTATTATACTGAAATGCAAATGTTAGGCTTTATTTTTTCTGGCTTAGGTTCAGCGTTTTTCTTGTTCTTAATATGGTTTTTGTCTCAAGGAAAAGCAATGGGATTTGGAGATGTAAAGTTAGTATTTTTATTAGGATTATTTTTAGGCTGGCCATTAATAATTCCAGGTCTTTTTATTTCTTTCTTTTTGGGAGCTTTAATAGGAGTATTGCTTATTGCTTTTAAGAAAAAGAAAATGAAATCAGAAGTTCCTTTTGGTCCATTTTTAATAATAGGAACATATATTAGTTTAGCTTGGGGACAAAGCATTCTTTTTTGGTACCTTTCTTTTATGAGATAAAAAAGATATAATATTTAAAATGAATAATATTTTTGAAAAAGGTTTAACTTTAACAGAAATGCTTGTGGTTATCTCTATAGTCATAGTTTTTTCATCTATGGTTTTTGCTAATTATGGAAAAGGACAAGAAAGTATGGCCTTAGAGAGAGCTGGTCAGAAATTAGGACAAGACTTAAGAAGGGCTCAAGAAATGGCAATGGCAGGTTCTTTTGATTCATCTACTAATGCAGTTGGTATTTATTTCGAGGAATCATCTCCTACTAGCTATATTCTTTATTATAATTATAATGCAAATTTTTATTATGAAGGAGGTTCTGTAGATTCACCAGAAGAAGATATTAATATTGAAGAAGGTATTAAGATTTGTAATATAAAAAATAAGGATGTTGAGGTTCCTAATATTAGTGTTTCTTTTGCTCCGCCAGAACCAGTAACAAGAATACAAAATTATAATAGTGAGTATGAGGCCTTTATTATTCTTGCTCCAGAAGCAGAGAATTGTGCGACTACCACAAAAACTAGAACAATAAAGGTTAACAATGTAGGAAGAATAGAAGTTAATAATCCATAATTCATGAATACAGAGCACAAAAAAGGTTTTACTTTAATTGAAATGGTTGTTTCTATTTTTATTATTGTTATCGCAGTGGTTGGAATTCTTCAAGTAACATCAAAGTATGTTCAAAAAACTAAACTTGAAAAAGAAGCATATGTTGCTGCTTTGTTAGGGCAAGAGGCAATAGAGATTGTTAAAAACATTAGAGACACTAATTGGCTTGAGTCGGAAGTGTGGGATAATGAGTTAACAAGTTGTTCGACTACTTGCACTATTGCTCAGTTAAATGAAACATATAATAGTCCAGAATCTAGATTGACCAATTGTAGTGGAGGATGTGAAATAGATGTTACTTTTAATGCATCGACCCCTTTTTTTACACCATGGGCTAGTGGAGGAAGATATTTGTATATAGAAAATACAAGTAATAGATATAAATATATTGCTTCTCCTGTTTCTGGAGATACAAAAAGTCCTTACAAGAGAAGGATTATTATGACTGTAGATGGAGATAAGGTAAATATTATAGTTGATCTTTTTTGGAGAACATATTCATCTGCAATAAAACAAGACATATATGATTGGAAACAATAAAAAATTAAAAAAAGGATTAACATTAATTGAGCTATTGGTTTCTATGGCAATTTTTAGTTTTCTTATCGTTGGTTTAATTGGAATGTTTTCTTCTGCTGTAAATGCACAACAATCTGTTTTACAAAATCAAGAAATATTAAATCAAGGAAGCTATGTAACAGAATATATGGATAGAGCAATTAGAATGGCTTTAAGAGATGATGGAACAGAGGGGACAGCAGGGGGTTGCACTGGTATTGCTAATAAAAATTATAATGCTTCAAGCGGTTCCATAACTTTTTTAGCTTACGATGTTGCTGACCCAGGTTATAAGTGCAAAAGATTTTATTTGGAGGATAATGTAATTATGGAACAAAAATCAGCAGACACAAACGCTGATAATTTAGAAGAAGGTGTTCCAATAACTTCATCAAAAGTTAAAGTTAGTGCTTTTAATGTTTTTGTTTATGGAGACACCCCTAATTCTCAGCCAATAGTTACTTTTGTAATAGACATGGAATCAAATAGTCCTAGAAGATTAGATCCTTTACCTAAAATGATTTTTCAGACTAGTATTTCGCAAAGAAATTTAAATGTTGGTAATTAATATGAAAAATAATAATTTAGAAAAAGGTGTTGCAATATATTTAGTAGTTATTATTGTGTCAACTCTTACGGCAGTATCTTTGAATATTGCTTCTATAATTATTGGAGGATCAAAAATGACTAGCAATGCTGGTGATTCAGTTAAAGCTTTTTATGCAGCTGATACAGGAATTGAGCATGCTTTATATAATGCTAAATCTTCTACTTGTAGTACGGTTAATAGTGCTGTTGGATCGGATACAAAATATACTTATATTGTAACTGTTAGTAATCCTGATAATTGTGAGGTAACTACAAGTATGATTTCTATTGGAGAATACAAGCCTGATACTTTAACCAAGGTAACGCAAAGAAGAATTAGTATTAGTTATTAAAATGCAAAAACAAGAAGCTAAAAAAAGGATAGAAAAGCTTAAAGCGCTTATTGATCATCATCGTTATCTTTATCATGTTTTAGACAAAGAAGAGATTTCAGAAGCTGCGTTAGATTCTTTGAAAAAAGAACTTTTTGATTTGGAAAAAGAATATCCAGAATTTATTACTTTTGACTCTCCTACGCAAAGAATAGGAGGCAAGCCCTTAGATGAGTTTCAAAAATACGAACGCAAGAAAATGATGATTTCTTTTGATGATGCTTTTTCAAGAATCGATATGGATAATTGGGAGAAAAGAAATAAAAAATTATTAACTAACGAAGTAATTGAATATTATTGCGAACCAAAATTAGATGGTTTAGCAATTGAACTAGTTTATATCAACGGTGTTTTAGAAGTAGGGGCAACTCGTGGAGATGGTAGAATTGGAGAAAATGTTACACAAAACATTAAAACAATTGAATCTATTCCTTTACGTTTAAACGAAGAAAATATTAAAAAAGTAAAAGAAAAAGGATTTAATATTAATATCAAAGAATTTATAGTTAGAGGAGAAGCAGTTATAACTAAAAAAGAATTTGAAAAAGTTAACAAACAAAGAAAAAAACAAGGACTTGTTCCTTATTCTAATCCAAGAAATTTAGCTGCTGGCTCAATAAGGCAATTAGATCCTAAAATTGCTGCTTCTAGACACTTAGACGCAGATATATATGATATTATTTCTGATATAGGGCAAAAAACTCATGAACAAGAACATGAGGTTTTAAGTATTTTAGGTTTTAAAACAAATAATAAGCATAATAGGTTATGTAAAAATTTAGATGAAGTCTTTGTTTTTTATGAAGAATGGAAGAAGAAAAGAGAAAGTCTTCCTTATGAAATTGATGGAATTGTTGTTTCGATTAATAATAATAATATTTTTGATAAATTAGGTATTGTTGGTAAGTCTCCTCGAGGAGCTATTGCTTTAAAATTTCCTTTAATTGAAGCAACAACAATTGTAGAAGATATTAAAGTTCAAGTGGGTCGAACTGGAGCAATTACTCCTGTTGCTATTTTAAAACCAGTTGAGATTAATGGAGTTACAATTACAAGAGCTACTCTCCACAATGAAAAAGAAATAGAAAGATTGGGTTTAAAAATTGGAGACACTGTTGTTGTGGGTCGGGCTGGAGATGTTGTTCCTGAGGTAGTTAATGTTTTTAAAGAATTGAGAACAGGCAAGGAAAAAGATTTTAAGATGCCCAGTTATTGTCCAACTTGTGAAACAAAGCTTATAAAACAAGGCAAAGATGTTATTTGGAGATGCCCTAATCCCAATTGTTTTGCTAGAAAAAACAAGTATTTTAATCATTTTATCTCTAGAAGTGCATTTAATATGGAAGGACTAGGCCCAAAAATAGTTGAAAAGCTTCTTGATAAAGGATTAGTAGCTGATCCATCTGATTTGTTTGATTTAAAAGTAGGAGACCTCATTGTTTTAGAAAGATTTGGAGAAAAATCAGCTGATAATATTATTCAATCAATACAAAAAAGAAAAGCATTAAATTTCCCTAGATTTATTTATGCTCTTGGTATTAGAAATGTTGGAATTAAAACAGCACTTGATTTAACCCACTATTTTAAGTCAATTGAAGAATTAAAAAAAGCTTCTTTAAATAATTTAGAAAATATAAAAGACATTGGTCCAATTGTTGCTCAATCCATTTATGAATGGTTTAATGATAAGGATAATATTAAATTTATTGAAAAACTAAAAGAAAAAGGAGTTAAGTATGAAACCAAAGAGCAAAAAGGAAAATTCAAAGGATTAAAATTTGTAATAACTGGAACATTAGCCAGTATGAGTAGAGAGATTATTAAAGAAAAAATAGAAGCATTGGGAGGTGAGGTTTTGCAATCAGTTTCTAAAAACCTTGATTATTTAATAGTAGGGGAGAATCCTGGATTTAAATATGATAAAGCAAAAGAGATAGGAATAAAGATTTTAAAAGAAAAAGAGTTTTTAAAAATGCTATAAAAGTTCATGTAGATTTGAATAAATATTAGATAATTATTCAACTTGACATTAATAATTATTATACCATATTTTGAATTATGAATATTAGCTTGAGGAAAATGGATTGGACTTTAATTGGAATAAGTGTTTTGCTTTGTGTTTTTGGTTTAGTTTCAATTTTCAGTTCTTCTGGTGAAAATTTATCTAATTTTTATAAACAATTATTTTTTGTTTTTATTGGTATAGTTTTAATGTTTTTAATGAGTTTTTATGATAATAGAAACCTAAGAGAAAACTCTCTTTTAATTCTTTCTTTTTATTTAGTTTGCGTGTTTTTTCTTATTGGTTTGTTCTTTTTTGCACCAGAAATTAGAGGCATTAAATCTTGGTATGAAATAGGTATTTTTTCTTTTAGTCCAATTGAGCCCATGAAAATAATATTAATGTTAATTTTGGCTAAGTATTTTTCTAAAAAACATGTTGAGTTATATAATTTAAAACATATAATATTTTCTGGAATATATATAGCAATCCCAGCTATTCTTATTTTTCTACAGCCAGAAATCGGATCAGTGATTATTCTTTTGAGTATTTGGATTGGAATTCTTTTAGTGTCAGGAATTAGAATAAGAGAATTTATGATTCTTTTTCTGATCTTTCTTATTCTTTTTGGTGCAACATGGACATTTCTTTTAAAAGATTATCAAAAAAATAGAATATTTAATTTTATTGCCCCTCAAGAAGATTTATTAGGGGAGGGCTGGAGTCAGAATCAAGCGAAAATTAGTATTGGCTCAGGGGGATTGATTGGAAAAGGAATAGGGAATGGCTCACAAACACAATATGATTTTCTTCCCGAGCCACAAACTGATTTTATATTTTCAGCTATTGCTGAAGAAACTGGGTTTATTGGTGTTACTATTTTATTTATGCTTTTCTTGTCATTGTTTTGGCGAATAATTAGAATTGCTTTAAGTGCTCAGTCTAATTTTTCTCGTTTATTTGCTTGTGGTCTAGCTTTTAGTATTTTTATTCAAATGGTAATTAATATTGGAATGAATTTAGGTGTTTTACCTGTTATTGGTATTCCTTTGCCTTTAGTTAGTTATGGAGGAAGCAATTTAGTATTTACTTTTATTGCTTTTGGTATTTTACAAAACATGAAGATTACAGAATCATAAAAATATGATATATTTGTATTAATAATGAATAAACCTTTTATTTTATTAGTATTCTAGATAATATTCCTATAATAGACTAAAGAATTAATTCAATAGAAAAAGAAGAGCATGTGGATAAACTTTTTGCTTAAAAGAATCTCTTTCTGTCAACCCTTGACAAATTAATTAATTATTGATAGTGTAATAATACTTTTTAATAAAGATTACTTTAATATCTTGACTAAAGAATTTTTTTGCAATTAAATTAAAAACAAGTTTACCCTTAAAAATTTAAAAATAGGGCATTTTTTTGTTGTAATGCCTTAAATTAGTTTTTTATAAGCATATGAAAAATAAAGTCAAGGACTTTTCAAAAAGTCAAGTTTCTTATCCTTTGCCTAATTTAATCTTTTTGCAACAAGAAAGCGGAAGACAATTTTGGGAAGAAGAATTAAAAGATTTATTTGCAGAGATTTCACCAGTAAAGGATTATACAGGAAAAGAGCTAGAGCTTTATTTTTTGGATTATAAGCTTGGTAGTCCTAATTATGATTCTGGTTTTGATGCAAAAGAAAACAATGATTCATATGTTGCTCCCTTAAGAGTAAGGACTAAATTAGTTAATCTAAAAACAAAAAGATCTCAAGAACAAGAGATATTTTTTGGTAATTTCCCTCTTTTAACAGAAAGAGGAACTTTTGTTTTAAATGGAGTAGAGAGAGTGGTTGTTTCTCAATTAATTCGTTCTCCTGGTGTTTTCTTTCCGTTAAGTATTAATAGGGGAAAGAGGTGTTTTGGAGCAAAGATTATTCCTAATCGTGGTTCTTGGTTAGAATTCGAAACAGAACATACTGGAGTTATTAGTATTAAAATTGACAGAAAAAGAAAAGTTCCAGCAACAACCATATTAAAAGCATTAGGAGGATATTCTGACAACGATATTTTAGACATGTTTGTTCCATATGATCAAGGAGAAACAAAGTATATTGAAGAAACCCTTAAGAAAGATCCAGCCAAAAATCAAGAAGATGCATTATTAGAAATCTATCAAAGATTAAGATCAGGAGAAATGGTCAATCCTGATGCAGCCAGAGAACTAATCTTTAACATGTTTTTTAATTTTGAGAGATATGACTTATCTAAAGTAGGAAGATACAAAATGTGGTCACGTCTCCCAGAATTAAAACCAAAAAAAGATAGAGATATTAAAAAAGAAGATAGAGTTTTATCTATAGAAGACATTATTATTGTTTTAAAAGAGATAATTAAACTTAACAATGACCCTACTTCTCATCCAGATCAAATTGATCATTTGGGAAACAGAAGAGTAAGAAACTTTTCAGAATTATTATCTAGCAAATTAAGAGTAGGTTTAGCTAGAATGGCAAGAATTATTAAAGATAGAATGTCTACTTTAGAGTTTGAGAATATTAGTCCTGGACAATTAGTAAACCCAAGACCTTTTACTGCTCAAGCAACACAATTTTTTACGGCTAGTCAATTTTCTCAATTTATGGATAATGTAAATCCTTTGTCTGAATTAGAACACAAAAGAAGATTAACAGCTACTGGTCCTGGAGGGTTAACTAGGGAAAGAGCTGGTTTTGACGTTAGAGATGTACAACCATCTCATTATGGTAAGATTTGTCCTATTCAAACTCCAGAAGGTCCAAATGTAGGATTAGTAACTCATTTAGCTTTATACGCAAGGATTAATCCTTATGGATTTTTAGAAACACCATATTTTAAAGTAGAAAATGGAAAAGTTACTAAAGAATTATATTATTTAGATGCTAATGCTGAAGAAAGATATAATATTGCTCCAGCTAGTGTTGTTTTAGATGGGGAAGGAAGAATGATAAATGAAAGAGTAGAAGCAAGGATTAAAGGTGAAGCAGGGGAAATTGAAAGAGAAAAGATTGACTATATTGATGTTTCTCCGCAGCAATTTACATCAGTAGCAACTTCATTAATACCATTTTTACAAAATGATGATGCTAACAGAGCTCAAATGGGTTCAAACATGCAAAGACAAGCAGTGCCATTAGTTAATCCAGAGGCTCCATTGGTTGGAACAGGAATGGAACCATTTGTTGCTAAAGATTCAGGACAATTAATTGTTGCTAAAGAAGCAGGGGAAATTATTAAGCTTGACGCAAGAGAAATTAAAATTAAAAGTGAGTCAGGAACAAAAACATATCCTTTAAGAATTTTTGA
>JAQUWR010000005.1:0-8772 GCA_028692745.1 Minisyncoccota bacterium | reverse complement strand
TAGAAACACATTTTGGTTTAGCAGTAAAAAAATTAGGACATAATGCAGCAACACCTTCATTGTCAGGTGCTGTTGAAAAAGATATTAAAGAACAATTAAAAGAAGCAGGTTATCCAGAAGACGGAAAATTAACTTTAATGGATCCTGAAACAGGAGAGCCATTTCCAGCAAAGATTACTGTTGGATATATTTATATGATGAAATTAGCTCATATGGTTGAAGATAAAATCCATATGCGTTCAATTGGACCATACTCTTTAATCACTCAACAACCTTTGGGAGGAAAAGCTCAGTTTGGAGGACAAAGATTTGGTGAGATGGAAGTTTGGGCTCTTGAAGGATATGGTGCAGCATATACTTTACAAGAAATGTTAACCATTAAGTCAGACGATGTTTTGGGTCGTGCTGCTACTTATGAATCAATCCTTAAAGGTGAAAAGATTAAGAATCCAAATATTCCAGCATCTTTTAATCTTTTATTAGCAGAATTAAAAGCACTTTCTCTAAATGTAATTATTAAGGGGAAGATTGAAGAAGAATAAATTATTAATTTAAAAAATCAAATATGTTTGTTTCTGATTTAGAATCAATAAAAATAAAGTTAGCTTCTTCTCAAGATATTTTGGATTGGTCTTACGGAGAAATAACTAAGCCCGAGACAATTAATTATAGAACTCAAAGACCAGAAAAAGATGGTTTATTTTGCGAAAAGATTTTTGGACCTACTAAGGATTATGAATGTTTTTGTGGAAAATACAAAAGAATAAGATATAAAGGTATTATTTGTGATCGTTGCGGGGTTGAAGTTACTAAATCATCTGTAAGACGTGAAAGAATGGGGCATATTAAGTTAGCAGCACCAGTTTCTCATATTTGGTTTCTTAAAGGAATTCCATCAAAAATTGGAATGGTTTTAGGGATTTCTTTAAATAAAGTAGAAGAAGTAATTTATTTTATCTCATATATTGTTACTAAGGTTAATGAAGATTTAAGAGAAAAGATTTTAGAAGAAATTGAAGAAGAATTTAAAAGCAAGAGCAAAGAATTAAAAGCTGATAAAGATGCTTTAGAAGAGTTAAAAGAAGCCAAAGAAAGAGCAAAACAAGAAGTTTCTTCGATTAAAGATTTGGCTGTTTTGAGTGAAATTGATTATCATCGTTTATCTTTAAAGTATGGTGAGATGTTTGAAGCAGGAACAGGAGCAGAAGTGATCAAAGAATTATTTGAAAAAATTAAAATTGATGATGAGATTGAAAAAATTAAAGAAAAATTAAAAGAAAAGAAAATAACAGAAGAAAAAAGAAACATTTTAAGAAGATTAAAGCTTTTTCAAGAAATGAAACAATCTCAAGTAAGACCAGAATGGATGTTTATTGATGTTTTACCAGTATTGCCCCCTGATTTAAGACCAATGGTTCAGTTAGATGGAGGAAGATATGCTTCTTCTGATCTAAATGATTTATACAGAAGGGTAATTAATAGAAATAATAGATTAAAATATTTATTAGAGATTGGAGCGCCAGATGTTATTGTGAGAAATGAAAAAAGAATGCTTCAGGAAGCAGTTGATGCTTTGATTGATAATAAAATGAGAAAAGGAACAACAACTTTAGCTAGTACTGGTGGAAAAAGATTGTTGAAAAGTTTATCTGACATGCTTCAAGGAAAACAAGGAAGGTTTAGACAAAACTTATTAGGAAAAAGAGTTGATTATTCTGGTAGAAGCGTAATTGTGGTTGGTCCTAATTTAAGATTAAATCAATGTGGAGTTCCTAAAAAAATGGCTTTAGAATTATTTAAACCATTTGTAATTAAAAAAATATTAGAAAAAGAATGGGCTTTTAATGTTAGAGGAGCATCAAGATTAATTGAAGAAGAAACAGATGAAATTTGGGGTTGTTTAGAAGAAGTGGTAAAAGAAAAATTAGTATTATTAAACCGTGCTCCAACTCTACATCGTTTAGGTGTTCAAGCTTTTTATCCTGTTTTAATTGAAGGAGAAGCTATAAGATTGCATCCTTTAGTATGTACTGCTTTTAATGCTGATTTTGATGGAGATCAAATGGCTATTCACGTACCATTATCAGAAGAAGCTCAAGCAGAAGCAAGAGAAAGAATGCTTTCTAGTGTTAACTTGTTAAAGCCTTCTACTGGAGATCCAATAATGATTCCAACTAAAGACATGATTTTAGGTTGTTATTATTTAACTAAGCTTGCTCCAGGAGCAAAAGGAGAAGGAAAAACATTTAGCTCCCCAAAAGATGCTTTAATTGCTTATGATTTAAAAAAGATTGATATCAAAGCGAATGTAAAAATAATGATTAATAATGAATTTGTAGAAACTAGCGTTGGAAGAATTTTGTTTAACGAGGTTTTACCAGAGGGTTTTGATTTTCAGAACGAAACAATGGATTCAAAAAATGTTAAAAAAATGATCAACAAAATTGTTGATATTTATGGAGATAAAGCATCAGAAACATTAGATAAAATTAAAGACTTAGGATTTAAATTTGCTACTAAATCAGGAATTACTTGGGGAATGGATGATTTAATTGTTCCTGTTGAGAAGAAAGAATTAATGAAGCAAGCAGAAGAAAAAATTAGAGTAATAGAAGATTATTATGAAAAAGGACTTTTATCTCGTGACGAAAAAGCTAATCAAGTAATTGAAGTTTGGAAAAAAGTAAAAAATGAAATTGAAAAATTAGTTCCTTTGGCAATATCTTCTCAAAGTCCTGTTTTTTCAATTGTTGATTCTGGTTCCCGTGGTTCATGGTCTCAACCAGTACAAATGGCTGGTATGAAAGGTTTAGTGGCTAATCCAGCTGGAAGAATTATTGAATTGGCTATTAAAAATTCATTTAAAGAAGGTTTTGATGTTCTTGAGTATTTTATTTCTACTCATGGTGCTAGAAAGGGTACAGCTGATACAGCCTTAAGAACATCAACATCAGGATACTTAACCAGAAGACTTGTTGATGTTGCTCATGATGTTATTGTTAAAGAAGAAGATTGTGGAGATAAAGAAGGATTAATATTGTCTAGAAAGCAAGCAGAAGAAATTAATCAAGATTTTGTTCATAAAATATTTGGTAGAATTTCAATGGAAAAAATTATTGATCCAGAAACCAATGAAGTAGTGGTTAAGTCAGGAGAAGCAATTGATTTAAAGAAAGCCTTAAAAATTAAAGAATTAAATATCCCTGAGATTAAAGTAAGGTCTCCTTTAACTTGCAAATGCAAAAGAGGAATTTGTCAAAAATGTTATGGTCTTGATTTAGGCTGGAAAAGAATGGTTAATATTGGTGAAGCAGTAGGAGTGGTTGCTGCTCAAGCAATTGGAGAGCCAGGAACACAGTTAACTATGAGAACTTTTCATACTGGAGGTGTAGCTGGAGAAGCTGATATTACAAGAGGTCTTCCAAGAGTTGAAGAGGTTTTTGAAAAAAGAGTACCTAAAGGAGAAGCTGAAATTTGTCTTAAAGATGGAAAAGTAATTAGTGTTGATGAAAAAGAAGGGATAATAAAAATACTTTCTGATGATGACTCTAAAAAGAAAACAGAAGAAGCAATGGAATACAAAATTTCTTCTAATATTGAAACATTAGTAAAAGAAGGAGACATGGTTAAAAAAGGAGACCCTTTAACAGCTGGTTCTCTTGATTTAAAGAAATTATTTAAACTTGTCGGAACAAGAAATACTCAAAAATATATTATTGAGGAAATTCAAAAAGTATATATTTCTCAAGGTGTTTCTATTCATGATAAACACGTTGAAGTTATTGTAAGGCAAATGTTCTCAAGGGTAAAGATTAAAGATCCAGGAGATAGTTGTTTTGCTCCAGAAGAAATGTCTTCAAAGGCAAGACTATTAGAAGAAAATGAAGAATTAGAGGCTCAAAAGAAAAAATTAATTGAATTTGAGGATGTTATATTAGGAATTTCTAAAGTTGCATTAAATACTGACAGCTTTTTATCAGCAGCATCTTTCCAGGAAACTTCAAGAGTTTTAATTGAGGCTTCGTTAAGAGGGGAAGAGGATAAATTAAGGGGCTTGAAGGAAAACGTAATTATTGGTAAACTGGTACCAATAGGAACAGGAATTAAAAAGAATTAAATTCTTTTGAATCATGAAAAAAAAGAAAAAACCAGTTTATAGGAAAAAAAAATCTGAAAAATCTTTAATTGAAAAACCAAAATGCAACTTTACCTTAAGTGATGAAGTGAAGAAGTATGTATTGTCTTCGCTTTGTTTTCTGTTAGCAATTGTTTTTGTTTTTTCTTTTACTAATCAAGCTGGTTTTATTGGTGGAGGACTAAAACAGTTTTTTTTCTTTTTAATGGGTAATGTTTACTATATCACGCCTATTATTTTAGTTGTATCAGGAATAATGCTTTTAAAAGAAGAAGAAGCTTTTAGGGCAGCAAAAAATGCTTTGATTTTATCAACCATTGCTTTTCTTTTAAGTGCTTCAGCAATGTTTAGTTTGGGGGAATTAAAAAACAGTGAAGCAGGATTTGATATTGCTCATGCTGGTGCTGGTGGATGGCTAGGCTATATTATTTCATGGCCAATGCTTAAAGGTTTTGATTTTTGGGTTTCTTTTTGTGTATTAGTGATTATTATGTCTTTTTCAATGGTTATTTTGTTAGGGCCAATTTTAAAAAGAAAAGAAGAAGAAGATGAAGACGAAGAGGAAGAAACAATAGAAGAAATAACAGAAGAAGAACCTAAAAAGAAATCTTTAGTTGATTTAGTTAAAGAAATTCCACCAATGCCTAAAAGAAAAGAAGAAGAAAAACCTGTTTCAGAAATATTTGGTTTGAATAAAAAATTAAAAGCATTTGAAGAAAAGAAAAAAGAAAATCCAGAATATAATTATCCTTCTCTTGATTTACTGTCTTCTAAAAAAGGTGTAGCTGAAGGAGGGGACATTGAATATAATTCATCAATTATCAAAAGAACACTACAAACTTTTGGTATTCCAGTTGAAATGTCAGAAGTAAATATTGGGCCAACCGTTACTCAATATACATTAAAACCAGCTGAAGGAATTAAATTATCTAAAATTACAACTCTTCAAAGTGATTTAGCCTTAGCTTTAGCTAGTTCAACTATTAGAATTGAAGCTCCTATTCCAGGAAGGTCTTTGGTTGGAGTCGAGATTCCTAATAAGAAAAGAGCAGTAGTGGGGCTAAGAGAAATATTAGACACAGAAGAGTTTAAGCAATCTCCACATTCATTATTAATGGCTTTAGGAAAAGACGTGAGGGGAGTTTCTGCTTTTGCAGATTTAGCAGAAATGCCTCATTTACTTGTTGGTGGAACAACTGGTTCTGGAAAAACAATATGTCTTAATTCAATTATTTTAAGCTTTTTATACAGAAATAGTCCTGAAGAAATGAAATTAGTTTTAGTTGATCCAAAAAGAGTAGAGTTTCCAGTTTATTCTTCTCTTCCTCATTTATTATGTCCAGTTATTTATGATGCTCAGCAAACTTTAGTTGCTTTGAAATGGTTGGTAGGGGAAATGGAAAGAAGATTTACAGTCTTAGCTGCTGCTAATAGTAGAGATATTGGTAGTTACAACTCTAAAATGGAAAAGAAAGGAGAAGATAAATTACCATATATTGTTTTGATTATTGATGAATTAGCTGATTTAATGAGTGTTAAAGGTAAAGAAATTGAATCATATGTTGTAAGATTAGCTCAAATGAGTAGAGCAACAGGAATACACCTTATTCTAGCCACTCAGAGGCCTTCTGTAGAGGTTATTACTGGTTTGATTAAGGCAAACATTACCTCAAGAATTGCGCTTAAGGTAGGGTCATTGGTGGACTCTAGGACAATTCTTGATTCTTCAGGAGCAGAAAAGCTTTTAGGAAGAGGAGATATGCTTTTGTTAACCAAAGAACATGCTAAGCCTCGTAGAATCCAGAGTCCATATATTTCAGAGCAAGAAATTAAAAAAGTAGCAACCTTTATTCATTCTAATGAACAAATAGAAGAAATAAAAGAAGAAGAAGGATTTATTGAAACAAAAGAAGATGAAGATGAAAACTCTTTATCAAAAGAATTAGCAAGAGCAATGGAAACAAAAGAAGTTCAAATGGATAGTTTCTTTTCTAAAGAAGATCCTTTATACGAAGAAGCTAAAAGAATGGTTATTAATTCTAGAAAAGCTTCAGCTTCAATGTTGCAGAGAAGACTAGGGGTTGGTTATGCAAGAGCAGCTAGACTAATTGATACATTAGAAGAAAGAGGAATAGTTGGTCCAGCAGAAGGAGCAAAGCCAAGAGAAATACTTGTAGGTGATTTTGATGCTGAAGATGTAGCATAAAACAATAATCTATGATAATATATTAGTATATGGCAAGGAAAAAAATAGAAGAAAAAGAAAAGATTAATTTAGCTGAAGCTATTTCTGAAATTCAAGAAAAGTTTGGAGAAGGAGCAATAATGAAGCTAAAGGATGCACGAAAATCTAATGTTGATACTGTTTCAACAGGATCTTTAACAGTGGATTTAGCTTTAGGTGTTAATGGTGTTCCTAGAGGAAGAATTATTGAGATTTATGGAGGAGAAAGTACTGGAAAAACAACCCTTGCTTTAAATGTTTTAGCTGAGGCTCAGAAATCAGGAGGTGTAGCTGCTTTTATTGATGCTGAGCATGCCCTAGATCCTGATTATGCTAAAAAAATAGGAGTTAATACAGATGATCTATTAATTTCTCAACCTGATTCAGCTGAACAAGCATTACAGATTGTTGAAAGTTTAGTTAGATCAGGAGAAGTTGATGTTATTGTGGTTGATTCAGTAGCAGCATTAGTTCCTAAAACAGAAGTAGCTGGTGAAATGGGAGAGTTGCAGATTGGTTTGCAGGCAAGATTAATGTCCCAAGCTTTAAGAAAACTATCTAGCATTGTTTCTAAAACAAAAACAGTATTGATATTTTTAAATCAAACAAGAATGAAAATTGGAATAATGTTTGGTAATCCTGAAACAACTCCTGGAGGCTTAGCTTTAAAATTCTATAGTTCAGTAAGAATTGAATTAAGAAGAATGGCTCAAATAAAGCAAGGAGAAAATATTATTGGCTCTAGAGTTAAAGCAAAGATTGTTAAGAATAAAGTAGCGGCTCCTTTTAAAACAGCTGAGTTTGATATTTATTATAACGAAGGAATCTCTAAAGCCTCAGAAGCAATTAATTTAGGATCTAAATTAGGGGTGGTTAGTAAATCAGGATCAACTTTTCTTTATAAAGAAGAAAAATTAGGAGTGGGAATGGAAAAAGCAAAAGAATTTCTTAAAGCAAACCCTAAAACATTAAAACAACTACAAAAAGAAATTGTTATAAAGTACAACGAGTAAACAAAAAACCATTCTCAAAGGAGAGTGGTTTTTTGCTCAACCCGGATGCTAATATTTATTTTGCGACAAAGGGAAGCAAACCCATGATTCTAGCTCTTTTAATCGCTCTAGAAGCTTCTCTTTGATGTGAAGCACAAAGTCCAGTCTTTTTTCTTGACTTTATTTTACTTGACTTTGAAATTAGTCTTTCAAGTACTTCCGTGTTTCTGAAGTTAATTTCTTGTATATTCTTTTTGCAGAAAAAACAATACATATTTTTAAAAAGGAATATCCTTTATATCGATTTCGTCTCCGTCTTCGATAACAGGAATATCTTCGTCAATTTCTTTATCTTTTTGTTGTTGAGTGGGAGTTCTTGATGATTCTCCGCTACTTCTTGGACCCATTTGGAAATTCTCACCAATAATTTCAGTTATATATCTTTTATTTCCAGATTTGTCATCCCATGATCTATTTTGTATTCTTCCTTCAATTAAAACTAAAGAACCTTTGGCTAAAAATTGAGAAGCATTTTCAGCTTGTCTGCCCCATAAAACAATATTATGGAATTGAGAGTCTTCTCTTTTTTCTCCGTTTTTGTCTTTCCAAATTCTATTTGTTGCTAATCTAAAAGTGCAAACACTTTGGCCAGCAGCTGTGCTTCTCCTTTCAATATCTGAAGCAATGCGGCCTAATAAAACTACTTTATTGAAGTTCATAAATTTATATTTATTCTTCTAATAGTTCATTTATTTTTTCTTCGACGTCTTTTAGTTCAACTTCTTGTTTTGGAGCTGGTTCTTCTTTTTTAATTTCTTTTGTTGCAATATGTTCAGGAGCGCTTCTTGTTTTCTTAATAGCTTTTTGTTCTTCTTTTTTTATAATCAAGTGTCTTAAGATATTTTTTTCTTCTTTTAATTTTTTTTCAATTAAATCAAGAGATTCTTTTAAGTCTTTTTCTTGATTAGGAAAAAAACTAAAGAAAGACAACCAAGCTTCTTCTTCTTTTTCAATAGTATAGGCTAATTTTTTTCTTTCAGCCTTAGTTTCGCTGATGATTTTTCCTAAATCTTGAAGCTCATTTTCTATTTTAGATATAAAAGAAATAGCTTCTTCGTGGGAAAGATTAGGAGATATTAATATATTTATTTCGTAAAAATGCATAATTTAATGTTTTAATTATCCTTTAGCGAAGGCAATTTGTATTTGCAATGTATCACTTTTTAGGTCTTTGGTCAAGGTTGTTGCCTTTTCATATTATTTTTAGTATAATTTAACATATGAATACAAAATCTTTTACTTTAATTGAAATAATGATTGTTGTTTTAACAATAAGTATTTTATCTTCAATTATTTATGTAGCTTCTGGAGGAATAAGAGAAAGAGGAGAGTTTGCAAAAGTTTTAATGTTTTCAGAAAAA
>JAQUWR010000004.1:35716-37090 GCA_028692745.1 Minisyncoccota bacterium | reverse complement strand
TTTGTTTTAACATTTTCAATCTCTTCCTTTATCATTCCTGTAAATTCAAATAATTTATTAACAAACTCCTCTGTATCGTTAATCATTTCCCCTAATGGTATTTCTGAAACCATGTATCCTTTTTCTCCTTCATCAGTAACCATTCTCAAGGATTCATTTTTATAAGATTCTTCATATTCAAATCCTTTTCTGTAATAAAATGTTGCTCCGTCTCCAGAATAAGAATATTCTTCTTTGTTTTTTGTTTCATTAACTTTGCATATTCTTCTGTCTTTAAAATCAGGTATATTATAATTTTTATCAAATTCAGATTCTTTTGCATAAAGAAATCCTGTTAAATCATCTCTTACTCCTGAAATGCAAACTTCTTCTTCGTTTGTACAATTAAATTCATTACAATATTTTACTGGATCATAAATATAGTTATTGTTTGTGCTTGAAAAGGGGATAGCAACTATTTCTTTTCCTTGAATGTTTTCTGATTTTAGGGTTTGAAATTCTGCCATTGAAAGTTTTTCTCCGTATTGTTTCATTTTGCCAACAGCTGAGTTTAAATCAGTTAAACGATTATTATAATATTTTTCAAAAGATTCCATTCTTTCAATTGCTAATTTTAAAGTAAGAAACCTTTCTCTATATTCTTCTGAATCTTCCCATAAAGCAGTGAAATAGCAAAGATCTTTTTTTGCTCCAGGAGGAACAAAGTCAAGGCTTTCTCCGTCAATCCTAATCTTTATTTCATTTCTTGCACAATCAATATTGTCTCTTACTTCTTTAACGCAAGGGTCATGATCGTTTTCTTCATTTTGACATCCAGGGTCTGGATCATAATATGCTCTTCCACAACAAGAACAATGATCATCACATTTGCTTACCTCTATCTCCTCACAAACAGTATTCCCGTCGATATCGGTCTCACAATATTCACACTTACCCAGTATTGTTTGACAAGCATAAGGACTTTCATTATCGGCAAGTAAGGGATACGCTGACCTATTAAGAAAAGGGAACTCAGCACACCTATTATAGGTACAATTATAGTTTCCATTCTCATCTTTACTTTGAATTAATTTTAATATCTCTCTCATGGGACCATCAATCAATTCATTCTTGCAAAGATACCCTGCATTTAATGCTTTTACTTTTTTAATAATTGCTTGATTTAATTCATCCATACAATAAAACATGTCAACTCCCCTTAAAGTATCTCCTTCTGGAGTTATGTGTCCGTCACCATCCCTATCTATTGTATCCCCATTCTCATCATAAGCATAACAAAGCTCTTCTGTAACATCTTTAGCTTCCTCTATTCTTTTGGAAGAATTAGCAGCTAATATGCTTTCTGTTATTGCTCCCAAAGGAATTTCTTCAAAC